>NZ_JCALEJ010000021.1:0-88212 GCF_059813315.1 Mycobacterium sp. NGS11 | reverse complement strand
CGCGTCGGTCATCGCGACGTCGATGATGAAGATTCTGCGGCCGGGCAAGGCCGGCCCGGATGCGCCAGGCGCGATCAAGATCGGGCGCGCCAACGACAACGACATCGTCATCCCCGAAGTGCTCGCATCGCGGCACCACGCGACCCTGATTCCGACGCCCACCGGCACCGAGATCCACGACAACCGCAGCATCAACGGCACCTTCGTCAACGGCGTCCGGGTCGATTCGGCCGTGCTGCACGACGGCGACGTGGTCACCATCGGCAACATCGACCTGGTCTTCCACGGCGGCAACCTGGCTCGCCGCGACCAGACCGCGACCGCGACGCGCAGCGGCGGCCTCGATGTGCGGGGGGTGACCTGGACGATCGAGAACAACAAAACGCTGCTCGACAACATCTCGCTGACCGCCCTGCCCGGCACGCTGACGGCCGTCATCGGGCCGTCCGGCGCGGGCAAGTCGACCTTCGCCCGTTTGGTCGCCGGGTACACGCACCCGACGACGGGGACCGTGTCGTTCGAGGGCCACAACATCCATGCCGAGTACGCCTCGTTGCGCAGCAGGATCGGGATGGTGCCGCAGGACGACGTGGTGCACGGACAGCTGACCGTGCAGCAGGCGCTGATGTACGCCGCCGAGCTGAGGCTGCCGCCGGACACCACGAAAGATGACCGCGCCCAGGTGGTGGCGCGGGTGCTCGAAGAACTCGAGATGACCCAGCACCTGCACACCCGGGTGGACAAGCTGTCCGGCGGCCAGCGCAAGCGCGCGTCGGTGGCGCTCGAGCTGCTCACCGGGCCGTCGCTGCTGATCCTCGACGAGCCGACCTCAGGCCTGGATCCGGCGCTGGACCGCCAGGTGATGACCATGTTGCGGCAGCTGGCCGACGCCGGCCGGGTGGTGCTGGTGGTCACCCACTCGCTGACCTACCTGGACGTCTGCGACCAGGTGCTACTGCTTGCCCCCGGCGGCAAGACGGCGTTCTGTGGGCCGCCCGGCCAGATCGGTCCCGCAATGGGCACCACCAACTGGGCCGACATCTTCAGCACCGTCGCTAGCGATCCCGACGGGTCCCGGGCGCGCTACCTGGCCCGAACGGGCCCGCCGCCCGCTCCGCCGCCCGCCGAGAAACCGGCCGAGCTGGGCGATCCCGCGCACACCAGCCTGGTCCGGCAGTTCTCCACGATCGCCAGACGCCAGATGCGGCTGATCATCTCGGACCGCGGCTACTTCCTGTTCCTCGCGCTGCTGCCGTTCATCATGGGGTCGTTGTCCATGTCGGTGCCCGGCGATGTCGGCTTCGGGATTCCGAACCCGCTCGGCGCCGCGCCCAACGAGCCCGGGCAGATCCTGGTGCTGCTCAACGTCGGCGCGGTGTTCATGGGGACCGCCCTGACCATCCGCGACCTCATCGGTGAGCGCGCGATCTTCCTGCGGGAACAGGCGGTCGGATTGTCTACGTCGGCCTACCTGTTGGCCAAGGTCTGCGTGTACACGGTGTTCGCGATCGTGCAGTCGGCGATCGTGAGCGTCATCGCGGTGCTCGGCAAGGGCGCCCCGACCCAGGGCGCCGGGGCGCTGGGCAAGCCGGCTCTGGAGCTGTTCGCCGACGTCGCGCTGACGTGCGTGGCGTCGGCCATGCTGGGGCTGGCGCTGTCGGCCGTCGCCAAGTCCAACGAGCAGATCATGCCGCTGCTGGTGGTCGCCGTCATGTCGCAGCTGGTGTTCTCCGGTGGAATGATTCCGGTCACCGCGCGCGTCGGGCTCGACCAGATGTCCTGGGCTACCCCGGCGCGGTGGGGATTCGCGGCGTCGGCCTCGACCGCCGACCTGACCAAGCTGGTGCCCGGGCCGCTCACCCCGAAGGACTCGCACTGGAAGCACACCGCGGCGACGTGGTGGTTCGACGTCGGGATGCTATTCGTCATCAGCGCCGTCTACCTGGGCTTCGTGCGCTTCAAGATCCGCCTGCGGGGCGGCTGAGGCCCGGTCAGGCGCCCTTGCGGACCATCTGTTCGGCCGCGGCACGCATCCGGTCGGACAGTTGCAGCAGGTCGTGCTCGCCCACGCCCAGCGGCAGCGTGTACGCCAGCTGCCGCAATTCGACGGCGTAATTGCGCAGGTCTTCGCGGAGACGCATCTCAACAGTGGGCATGACTTCTCCTGGGGCTCGGCAGGATGCCTGGTCCCCGTCGACCGGCCGATCCGTCAATCTTCGCAGCCGGTCCGGATGACCGCGAGAGGGTCGACGCGTATTAACGGGAGTTTGACAGCGTGTTTACAGTCCGAACGGCGCTCGAGCATGACGCGGCCCGAAATTGCCGGCACCATCTCGCCGTGGCGTTACGCTGACGACGCTCGGTGAAAGCATGGGGAAAGGCACAGGCGCCGGAATGGATTTCGAACTCGACAGTGGGCAACGCGCCTGGCTCACCGAGGTTCGTGAATTTCTCGCAGTCAACGTCACCCCGGAGTTGCGCGCCGAGCTCGCCGAGCACGACTTGGAATTCCCCGACGGCGAGGTGGCCCGGTTTCGGCGCAAGATCGGGGCCAAGGGCTGGTTCGGACTGAACTGGCCGCGCGAGTACGGCGGGCTGGGCCTCGGCGCCACGTACCTGCATCTGTTGATGAGCGAATTCGAGTATTGGGGCGTGCCCGGTCCCGACCTGACGGTGACATCCGTGGCGCCGATGATCATGCGGCACGGCACCGAGCGCAACAAGACCGACTGGCTGCCCCTGATTGCGCGGGGCGAAATGATATGCGCGGTCGGCTATTCCGAGCCGGATGCGGGCACCGACCTGGCCAGCCTGCGGACCAGCGCCACCCGGGACGGCGAAGAATGGGTGATCAACGGCACCAAGATCTGGAACAGCGGCGCCCAGCGCGCCACGCACGAATGGCTCTGTGTGCGTACCGATCCCAGTGGCGCCCGGCATCGCGGCATCTCGGTCATCATCGTGCCGATCGACAGCCCGGGCGTCGAAATCCGTCCGCTGTACGCATGGTCGGGCTATCGCACCAACGAGGTGCGATTCCATGACGTGCGGGTGCCAGCCACCAACCTGGTCGGCGAGGTCAACCGCGGCTGGACCTACATCACCGGCGCGCTCGATCTCGAACGCGGGGCGCTGACCAACGCCGGAGACCTCCGGCGCGCCGTCGAGGAATTGCACGAGTTGGCGCGCCGCCCGCGGCGCGACGGGACCGTGCCCGCCGACGATCCGTCGCTTCGCCGGCGGCTGGCGCAGGCGGAGGCCGACGTCGCGGTGGCCGTTCTGATGGGCTACGAGGCGGCGTCGATCCTGGATTCGGGCGTGATACCCACCGTCGAGGTCAGCGTCGAAAAAGTGTTCACCAGCGAGCTGCGCCAGCGCATCGCCGACCTGGCGCTCGACCTCCTCGGCCCCGACGGCCTGCTGACGCACCGCGGCGAACAGGCCCCGCTGGCGGGCAAATTCGAGCGGCTCTACCGGGCCGCCCCGCTGATGCGCTTCGGCGGCGGTACCAACGAGGTGCTGCGCGACATCATCGCCCAGCGCGGGCACGGAATGCCCTCCTATGGGCGCTGATTCAGAACGCCGCGGATGAAGACGGTCCCCACCGCCGAACAGCGCGAGTTCGCCGCCGCCTTGCGCGCAGTGCTTGCCGCCGAGAACCCCATCGAGCTGGTGCGCGCACTCGACGAACCCGGGGCGGACCGCCGCACGCCGGCATTGTGGAAGGCGCTGGCCGATGCGGGCGTCTTCGGCCTGGCCGTCGACGAGGAGTACGGCGGGGCCGGCGGCTCCCTCGACGACCTCGCCGTCTTCTACACCGAGGGCGGCCGCGCGCTGTGCCCGACGACCGTGCACAGCAGCGTTGTGGCCGCGCTGGCCATCGACCAGCTCGGCTCGCCGGACGACAAGGCCCGCTGGCTGCCGTCGCTCGCGTCCGGAAGCGCACGGGCCACCACCGCGCTCTGGAACGCGCGCGACGCCGCGCTCGTCGCCCCCGCGCTGCGCGCCGATCGGGCCGCACACGGCTGGCGGCTCGACGGAACCGCGGACTACGTCCTCGATGCCGACGTCGCCGATCTTGTCGTGGTGTCGGCCGCGGCGGGCGGGCGCACCCTGGCCTTCGTCGTGGACATCCGCGGTGCCGGCGTGGAACCGCTCGACATGGCCGGTGGCCTCCGCGCCTTCACGCTGCGCTTCGACGGCGTCGCCGCCGACGTGGCGATCGAGGTCACCACACCGGCGCTGCGCCGGCTGGCGAACACCGCGGTGGCGCTGGGATCGCTGGATCTGGTCGGGGTCGGCCAGGCGGTGCTGGACCGCACCGTCGACTACACCAAGCTGCGTCATCAATTCGGCCGGCCCATCGCGTCGTTCCAGGCCGCCCAGCATCTGATCGCCAACATGCACATCGCCGTGTCGGCCGCGCGATTGGCCGCGCACGCGGCGGTGTTCTGGCTGGGACGCGGCCGCGTCGCCAGCAGGCAGACGGCTGTCGCGCGCATGCACGCCGCCACCGCGGCGCGGCTGATCACCTTGGATGCCCATCAGCTGCACGGGGGCATGGGGTACGTCACCGAGACCGACCTGCACCTGTGGAGCGAGCGGGCAAGGTTCGCCTCGACTTTCGGCGGCGGAGCCGACATCGCCGCCGGCTGGCTCGAACAGAGCCTGCACCACGAGACAGACGAAGGGGAGCGCCGTTGAGCGAGGACAGTCTGATCGACGCGGAATCGGCGTCGCGCGTCGGCACCGTCGCCGCGTCGGCAACCGGCGAGGTGAACCGGCGCGATTGGCAACGCTGGGCGGCGGCGGTCGGCGATCACAACCCGCTGTATTTCGACCCGGATTACGCCAGGGCCAATGGATATCGCGACATCATCTGCCCCCCGCTGTTCCTGCAGTACGCGATCCTCGGCGTATCGCCGCTGGGTTCGCTGCGTCCCGATGGGTCGTCCGGCGCGGTCTCCGGCAGTTTGGCGTTTCCGCGCGCCCCCAAGCGGATGGCCGGCGGGGAGAGCTTCACGTTCCACCTGCCCGCGTATCACCGCGACGATATCGAGATGGTCCGAACCATCTCCTCGATCGTCGAAAAGCGGGGCCGCTCCGGCGCATTCGTGCTCGTCACCTGGCACACGGTGTACCACAACCAGCATCGCGACCTGCTGGCCGAAGCGTCGACGTCGATGATCGCGCGACCCTAGGAATTCCATTGGCCGAAAAACAGGTTTTCTACGACGACGTCGTCGTCGGCGAGCACACTCCGACGCTGACCGTCACCGTCGACGAAACCCAGATGTTCTTTTTCTCCGCGGCCACCTACAACGGCCACCGGATTCACTACGACAAAGAGTGGGCGCGCGACACCGAAGGCTACGACAACGTCCTGGTTCACGGCCCGCTGCAGGCGGCGTTGCTGGCCCGCGCACTCAGCGACTGGATGGGCGGGCGCGGGCGGCTGGTGTCGTTCTCGGTGCAGAACCGGGCGGTCGCGTATCCCGGTGAGTCGCTCAGCTTCGGCGGCGAGGTCACCGGTAAACGGCTGACCGACACGGGAACCGGGCTGGTCGACCTCGTCATCGCCGGCCGCCGCGGGGACACGATCCTGATGCCGGGGACGGCGACCGTCGAGCTGCCGATGCGGGGAGCCTCGCGGTGACCGGGCTGCGCGGCGAGGCGGCAATCGTCGGCATCGCGGAGTTGCCCGCGCAGCGCCGTCCCACCCGCGCTCCGCTGTTCACCCTCGACCAGTACGCGGTGCTCGCGAAGATGGTCATCGAGGACGCCGGGGTCGAGCCCCGCCGCGTCAACGGTCTGCTGACCCACGGCGTCGCCGAGTCGGCCATGTTCGCGCCGGCCACCCTGTGCGAATACCTGGGTCTGGCATTGGATTTCGGTGAGCGGGTCGACCTCGGCGGAGCCACCGCCGCCGGAATGATCTGGCGTGCGGCGGCGGCTGTCGAACTCGGCATCTGCGAAGCCGCGCTCGCCGTCGTACCGGGATCGGCGTCGGTGCCCCAGTCCGAGCGCCGACCCAAACCCGACCCGAATTGGTATGGGGCGTCGTCGAACAACTACGGCTCCCCGCAGGCCGAGTTCGAGATCCCCTACGGCAACGTGGGCCAGAATGCGCCCTACGCGCAGATCGCTCAGCGCTATGCGGCGGAATTCGGGTACGACCCGGCCGCGGTCGCCAAGATCGCCGTCGACCAACGGACGAACGCGTGCGCGCATCCCGGCGCGGTGTTTCACGGCACCCCGATCACGGTGAACGACGTGCTGGACAGCCCGATGATCGCCGACCCGATCCACCTGCTGGAGACGGTGATGCGCGTGCACGGGGGAGTGGGAGTGCTGATCGCCAACGCCGATATCGCCCGCCGCGGCCGCAACCGCCCGGTGTGGATCAAGGGCTTCGGCGAACACATCGCCTTCAAGACGCCGACCTACGCCGAGGACCTGCTGTCCACCCCGATCGCGCGCGCCGCCGACCGGGCGTTCGCGATGGCCGGGCTGGACCGTTCCGATGTCGACGTCGCGTCGATCTATGACTGCTACACCATCACGGTGCTGATGAGCCTCGAGGACGCCGGATTCTGCACGAAAGGCGAAGGCATGTCGTGGGTCTGCGAGCACGACCTGACCTACCGCGGCGACTTCCCCCTCAACACCGCCGGGGGCCAGCTGTCCTTCGGCCAGGCCGGCATGGCCGGCGGCATGCACCACGTGGCCGACGGCGCCCGCCAGATCATGGGCCGGGCGGGGGACGCGCAGGTGCCCGACTGCCACACGGCGTTCGTGACCGGCAACGGCGGCATCATGAGCGAACAGGTCGCACTGCTCATGCGGGGGGACTAGGCATGAGCTATCCCGTCCCGGAGCCCACGCCCGTCTCCCAGCCGTTCTGGGACGGCCTGGCGCAGCACCGGATCCTGGTGCAGTACTCGCCGTCGTCACAGCGCTACGTGTTCTATCCGCGCACGCTGACACCGGGCACACTGGCCGACGACTTGGAATGGCGCGAAATCG
Source organism: Mycobacterium sp. NGS11 (assembly GCF_059813315.1). Taxonomy (NCBI): domain Bacteria; kingdom Bacillati; phylum Actinomycetota; class Actinomycetes; order Mycobacteriales; family Mycobacteriaceae; genus Mycobacterium; species Mycobacterium sp. NGS11. Next base: position 81,186 of record NZ_JCALEJ010000021.1, on the reverse strand, counting down.
ACGGTGCCGCAACGCTGTACACGTTCACGATCGCCCACCGGCCCACCGGCCCGCCGTGGGCCGACGCGCTGCCGCAGCTACTCGCGGTGGTGCAGTGGGATGCCGGACCGAAATTCAGCACCGAACTGGTGGACGTCGACCCTGGCGACATCCGGATCGGGATGCGGGTGGAGCCGGTGTTCTACGATCTGCCTGAAGAGGGCATCACCCTCCTGAAGTATCGGCCCGCATGACCTTGGCGACGAGGTCGGAGGTGCACATGGACGACCCGCTCGACGGCGCGGCGCAGGCGATGCTCGACCAGTTGAACGCCGGGTTCCCGCGCGTCGAGAACATGACCGGCCCGCAGGCGCGCGCCGCGGTGGCCGAGCGACGCATGCCGGTCAACAATCTCGACGACGTCCGCAGCGCCACCGACCGCATGGTTTCAGGCCCCGACGGGGCGGTGCCGGTACGCATCTACGAGCCCCACGGTGCGCCGTCGGCGGACCGAGCCGCGATCGTGTTCTACCACGGGGGCGGATTCGTCTTCTGCGACATCGACTCCCACGACGGATTCTGCCGGGCCCTGGCCCGGGGCGCCCAAGCCGTCGTGGTGTCCGTGGACTACCGCCTGGCCCCCGAGCATCCCGCCCCGGCGGCGGCGCTCGACGCGTTCGCGGCGTTCCGCTGGGCGGTCGACCACGCCGCCGATTTGGGCATCGACCCGGCACGCACCATGGTTGCCGGCGATAGCGCCGGCGGCAACCTGGCCGCGGTCACCGCCCTACTCTGCCGCGACCGCGGGGTCACACCACCCGCGGCGCAGCTGCTGATCTACCCGGCGATCGATCCGACGTTCGACACCGACAGTTATCACCGCTACGCCACCGGGTACTTCAATACCCGCGCAGCGATGCAATGGTACTGGCACCAATACCTGGGCACGCGAACGGTTTTCGATCCGCCCTATTTGGTGGCCCCGGCCCGCGCGGACACCCATGCGGGCCTGGCGCCGGCGGTGATCGTGACGGCCGGGTTGGATCCCCTGCACAGCGAGGGCTGCGACTACGCGCACCGGTTGCGCCACGCGGGAGTGCCCGTCGTGCACCGGGACTTTCCCGGGTTGTTCCACGGCTTCATGACGATCCAGGCGTTTGCACCCGCGGCATCGGCCCAGCAGCTGGTCTGGGCCGACCTGCGCGAGCTGCTGCATCCGGCGGATCGGAGCGCGGCGTCGTGACCGAAGTCAGTGACGTCATCGTCATCGGCGCCGGGTTCGCGGGCCTCTACGCCGTGCACCGGGCCGCCTCGGCGGGCCTTTCGGTGACCGCGATCGAGGCCGCGCCCGACGTGGGCGGCACCTGGTACTGGAACCGCTACCCGGGCGCGCGTTGCGACGTCGAAAGTGTCGACTACTCCTACTCTTTCGACGAAGGACTGCAACAGAGCTGGCAGTGGACCGAACGCTTCGCCGCCCAGCCGGAGATCCTGGCCTACCTGCGGCACGTCGCCGACCGCTTCGATCTGCGGCGCCACTATCGGTTCGGCGTCGACGCCGTCGGCGCCACGTTCGAGCGGGGTCGCTGGCATGTCGACACCGCGACCGGTGAGGCGTTCGCCGCGCAATTCCTGCTGTGCGCAACCGGGTGCCTGTCGGCGGTGAACCGGCCCAACATTCCCGGCGCCCAAGACTTCTCGGGTGAGGTGTATTTCACGGCGGACTGGCCCCGCGAAGATCCCGAGCTGCGCGGCAAGCGAGTGGGCCTGATCGGCACCGGATCGTCCGGCATCCAGGTGGCGCCGATCATCGCCGCCAAGGCCGATCACCTGGTGGTATTCCAGCGATCCGCCAATTACACCATCCCGATGCCCAACCGGCCATGGTCGGTCGAGGAACAGCGCCAGATCCAGGAGCAGTACCCCGAGCGCCGCCGGACCTCCGCGTACGCGGCCGCCGGCACACCGCACGGCACCTATCACAAGAATGCCCTCGACACCGACGCTCACGAGCGGTCCGAAGCGCTGTGGAAGCGTTGGCGTGAAGGCGGTGTCCTGTTCGCCAAGACCTTCCCCGACCAGACCAGCGACCTGTCGGCCAACGACGTCGCCAGGGCGTTCGCTGAGGAGCGGATCCGGGAGATCGTCGCCGATCCCGTCGTCGCAACGGATCTCATTCCGGTCGATCACCCGATCGGAACCAAACGGATATGTACCGACGACGGCTACTACGCCACGTTCAACCGCGACAACGTCCGGCTGGTCAACCTGCGCCGCGAGCCCATCGAAGCGATCACCGCGGACGGCGTACGAACCGCCGAAACGACATATCCCTGCGACGTGCTCGTCTTCGCGACCGGGTTCGACGCCATGACCGGGGCGTTGACCCGAATTGACCCGAAAGGTCCAGGAGGACAACGACTCCGCGATACCTGGGCGGACGGCCCGGTGACCTTCCTCGGCCTGATGGTGCCGGGGCTGCCGAACCTGTTCACCATCAGCGGGCCGGGCAGCCCGTCGGTGCTGGCGAACATGGTGCTGCACGCGGAGGTTCAGGTCGACTGGGTCACCCAGCTGGTGCGGACCGCGCGACGGCGGGGGGTGAGCGAGGTCGAGCCACGCCACGATGCGGCGCTCGCCTGGACCCAGCATGTGGCCCAGGCGGCCGAGCGCACGCTGTTCCCCAGGGCGGCATCCTCCTGGTACCTGGGCGCCAACATCGAGGGCAAGAAGCGGGTCTTCATGCCCTACATAGGCGGCTTCGGCACCTACCGGCGCCACTGCGACGAGGTGGCCCGCAACGACTACGCGGGGCTGGTGTTCACGACAAGATGATTCAGACGGTTCAACAGCTGCTGCGGCAACGTCGCCACGCCGACACCCCGGCGCTGATTCACGGCGAGCGGACGTGGACCTGGCGCGAGCATCTCGCAGAGGCAGAGGCGGAGGCCGCGGCGCTCATCTCCCTCGCGGACCCGGGACGACCCGTGCATGTCGGTGCGCTGCTGGGGAACTCGCCGGCGATGTTGCGGGCCATGGCGGCGGCCGCGCTGGGCGGCTACGTGTTGTGCGGGATCAACACCACGAGGCGCGGCGCCGGATTGTCGTCCGATATCCGGCGCTCCGACTGCCAGATGCTGCTCGTCGACCCCGAGCATGCCGAGCTGCTGGATGGGTTGGACCTCAACGGCATTCAGGTGCTCGATGTGACCGGCCGTCGCTACGCCGCAGCCGTCGCCGCGGCGCCACCGCTGGTCCCGGTCCGGGAGGTGGAATCCGCCGACACCCTGATGATGATCTTCACCTCGGGCACCAGCGGTGACCCGAAGGTGGTCCGGTTCGCCCATGGCATGGCGATCATGTGCGGTGCCAGCCTCATTTATCAATACGAAGTCACCGCCGATGACGTCTGCTACCTGTCGATGCCGCTCTTCCATTCCAATGGCGTCGCCGCCGGGTGGGCGGTCGCCATCGGCTGCGGGGCCACCATGGTGCCGGCGCGGTTTTCGCCGTCCCGTTTCCTCGACGACGTCCGGCGATACCGGGTCACATACCTCAACTACGTCGGCAAGCCGCTGGCATTGATCCTGTCCACGCCCGAACGCCCCGACGACGCCGACAACACGTTGCGGGTGGCGTTCGGCAACGAGGCCACCGATCGCGATATCGCAGAGTTCGCAAGGCGTTTCGGGTGCCGGGTCGTGGACAGCTTCGGTTCCAGCGAATTCGCGGTCATCGTGGTGCGCGAAGACGGCACCCCGGCCGGCTCGATCGGCAAGCCCTATCCGGGGGTGAGCATCTACGACTCGACCACGCTGCGGGAGTGCGAGGTCGCACGGTTCGACGAGCATGGGGCGTTGACCAACTTCGGCGAGGCCGTCGGTGAGCTGGTGAACACCCAGGGTGCGGGGCCGTTCGCCGGCTACTACAACGACCCGGGCGCCACGGCCGAGCGGATGCGGCACGGGATGTACTGGTCGGGTGACCTGGCCTACCGCGACGCGGACGGCTGGATCTATCTCGCCGGACGGACCGCCGACTGGATGCGGGTGGACGGGGAGAACCTGGCGGCCGGCCCGATCGAGCGAATTCTGGCGCGGCTGCCCGCAATCAGCCAGGTCGCCGTGTACGCGGTTCCCGACGACCGGGTGGGCGACCAGGTGATGGCCGCCCTGGTGCTGCGGCCCGGGGCGAGCCTGAGCCCGGACGATTTCGAGAGATTCCTTGCCGCCCAGGCCGACCTGTCGCCGAAGGCGTGGCCGCGCTATGTGCGCATCAACGATCAGCTGCCGGCGACCGCGACGAACAAGATCCTCAAGCGCACGCTGATCGCCGCGGGTGTCACCGCACAGGATGGGCAGTTGTGGACGCGCCCCGCACGCGGCACCGGTTATGCGCCGGTGGGCGAAAACGCCGCCGGCCGTGCGGCATCCGGCGTCTCGGGGGCATGACCCGGCCGCGGCCTCAGCCCGCTTCCTCGACGGGGTCCGGCTGGGGTGCCTCCCCGAAGCGCGCCAGCACCAGGGTTCCGCACACGGCGACGGCGAACCCGGCGATCACCAGCCAGCCGAGCCCCTCGCGCGCGGTGTCGCCCAGCCACACCACCCCGACGAACGCGGGTGCGAGCGTTTCGCCCACCACCATTCCGGCGACGGCCGTGGTGACCGATCCGCGATGCAACGCGGAGGTGAGCAGTAGGAAGCCCGCGGCGCCGCCCGCGGCGGCCGCGTACAGGGCGGGGTTGGTGTAGAAGGAGCGTTTGGTCGGATCGATCGCCTCGATCAGGCGCACCGCCACCTCGACGACCCCGAATCCGGTTCCGGAGCCCAGCCCCAGTGCGAGTGCACGGGCGCGGTCGGGCAAGCGGCCGGCGGCCGCACCGACGACGAAGATCGCGGCAACCACGCCCAGCAGCGCCCAGCCGAGCCCGGCCGGGGCCCGCCGAAAGTGGCCCGGCCCGGCGGCCAGGGCGAGCACGATCAGGCTGACGCAGACGACGCCGACGGCCGTCCACTCGGCCGACGACAGGCGCGCCGACAACACCCAGGCGGCGACGACGCCGGTGACGGCGATCGAGGCGGCCAGCGCCGCCGCGACCACATAGATCGGGACCAGGCGCAGGGCGGCGACCTGCAGCGCAAACCCGACGACGTCGAGGCCTACCCCGACCAGATAGCGCCACTGCCGGACGGCCCGCAACAGCAACACCGCGTCGACACCCGATCCGCTGCCCGCCTCCACCGATCGCGTCCCGGCGGCTTGCAGCACGGTCGCCGTCCCGTAACACAGCGCGCAGCCCAGCGCGAGGAGGAAGCCCATCAGCATATTCACCGACACTAGGCGCGGCGGCGGCCGGCCGTTGCAGCGCATGAACCTTGAATAGCGTGAACAAACGTTTGGGCGCCCCGTGTCCTGGGCACCTCACAGGTATCCATCGCCACGGCCGAAACCAGCCACGCAATAGCTAGTAAACGGCTGAAATTCGCTGTACGCGCGTTGCGCATATGTCTAACCCTGTGCGACAACGATATTCGAATTAATGTTTAGGGTCGGTGTACAACTGTGTACTCTGGCGCTATGGCTGAACGTGGCGCCGAGCCTCGCGTCCCCCGCGGACGCCGGTTGTTCCTGCGAGCGGTGCGGCGTCTGTTCAGCCCGCTGCAGCCGGACGACTACCTCGAGATGATCAACCCGCTGTGGACCACCAAGGAATTGCGCGGGAAGGTCGAAGGCATCGAGGCGCAGGGCTCGGAAGCGGCCAGCGTTCTGATTCGCCCGGGGTACGAGTGGCCCGGCCACAAGCCCGGTCAGTACGTACGCCTCGGCGTGGTGATCGACGGTGTGTACCACTGGCGCGCGTACTCCCTTACCTCGGACCCCAGGCCGGAAGACGGCCTGATCAGCGTCACCCCGAAGAGGGTCGACGGCGGTGTCGTATCGCCGTATCTCGTACACAAGATTCAGCCGGGCGATCTGGTGCGGCTGGGCGAGATCGAAGGCGTTTTCACGCTGCCCGAGCCGGTGCCGGCCAAGATGCTCTTCATCAGCGCCGGAAGCGGCATCACGCCGATCATCAGCATGCTGCGCGACCTCGACCATCGCGACGAATTGCGGGACGCGGTCGTCATTCATTCCGCGCGGACCCGCGAGCAGGCCATGTTCCTGCCCGCCTTGGAAGAGCTCGAGGAACGCCACCAGGGAATGCGGCTGGATCTGAGGCTCACCTCCGAGCAGGGCCGGCTGACACCCGAGGACCTCGATGACGTGTGCCCGGACTGGCGCGAGCGAGAGGCGTTCTGTTCTGGACCCGGTGAGATGCTCGACGCTCTGATCGAGCACTGGGAAGCGAACGGGGATTGCGAACGCCTGCACTTCGAGCGGTTCCAGCCCAAGATCGGCGGCGACGCCAACGCCGGCGAGGGCGGCACCGTCTGCTTCCTCGACAGCGACAAGGAAGTCGAATGTGACGGCGGCACTTCGATTCTCGAGGCCGGCGAAAAGGCCGGTCTCAATCTCGCGTTCGGCTGTCGAATTGGAATTTGTCATACCTGTGTCGGCACGCTGAAATCGGGCAAACTGCGTGACCTGCGCTCGGGCGATGTGATCGAACCGACGGAGCAAGACGTGCGGATCTGCATCAACACCGCCGAAGGCGACGTCGAACTCGAACTGTGATCGGAAGGAGCGGCTGGTGACGACTGCCGTGAAAAGGGCTGGGGATTCACCGCTTTCCCGCTTGGGGGAACAAGAGCTGGAGAAGCTCGCGAAGGAATTCGACGCGATCCACGACGAGGTGTTCGCCGACCTCGGCGACCGCGACCGCCGGTACATCAAGAACGTCATCTCGGCGCAGCGACAGATCGTCGTGGTAGGCCGGGTGCTGTTGCTGGCGTCGCGCTCGAAAACCGCGTGGCTGCTGGGCACCGCGTGCCTGTCCATGGCCAAGATCTTGGAAAACATGGAAATCGGTCACAACGTGATGCACGGCCAATGGGACTGGATGAACGATCCAGACATCCACTCTTCGGTGTGGGACTGGGACACGGCGTCGACCGCCGAATCGTGGAAGCACTCCCACAACTACATCCATCACACCTTCACGAACATCCTCGGCAAGGACAAGGATCTCGGCTACGAGATCATGCGGATCGATCCCAACCAGAAATGGGCCCCGCGCTTCCTGTTCCAGCCGATCTACAACCTGCTGCTCACCCTGTTGTTCGAATGGGGCGTGGCTGTGCACGACATGGACATCGACGCCATCCGTAAGCGCGAGAAGCCCTGGTCGGAAGTGCGTAAGGACCTCAAGGGCATCGGGGTGAAGGCTCGCGCGCAGATCGTCAAGGACTACCTCGGGTGGCCATTGATCAGCGCGGGCGCGTTCGCGCTCACCCAGTTGGCGTCGCGGGGCCGGCTCGAACAGCCGGCGGAGTCGCGCGTCGCCAGGAGGCTGCGCAGGGTGTCGAAGGGCGGCCGCGTCGGCGCCGCCGCGAACTTCCTCGACAAGGTCGCGCCCGGCGTCGAAAGTACCTACCTGCGTACGCTGGCCGCCGACGCGCTGGCCAACGTCATCCGCAACGTGTGGGCGCACGCGATCATCTTCTGTGGCCACTTCCCGGACCAGACCTACACGTTCACGCAGGAAGAGACCGAGAACGAGACGCGCGGCGGTTGGTACGTACGGCAATTGCTCGGCGCCGCCAACATCGACGGCAGCCCGCTGTTCCACATCATCAGCGGCAATCTCGGCTACCAGGTCGAGCACCACCTCTACCCGGACATGCCGAGCAGTCGATACTCTGAGATCGCCCCGCAGGTCAAAGACATTTGCGAGCGCTACGAGCTGCCTTACAACTCCGGCCCGTTCGGTAAGCAGTGGGGGACGGTGCACCGCAGCATCTTCCGCCTGGCCTTCCCGGGGGGAAAGCCCCGACCGAAGCCCGGCCCCTACCACGGCAACGTCCATCGGCCTGATCCTGAGCGGCAGAGCGAGGGCACCCGATTCCGTGACCGTGTGCCCGCCGAGCACCCGTCCGCGGGTCCCGAACACGACTCAACCGGCGTCGAGGTGGAGCCGCCGCCGCGGGGCAAGGACTGACGCTCGGCGCAGATTATCGAATCTGAACTCTTTTCGGCGCGCCGTCGTGGAAGATCAGCGATGGTGCACCGTGTCCGCAGATCCGAGGTTGAAGACACCGAGCCGGCGAGTGATTCCGACGGTCACGGGTTTCCCGCCCGGGTGTGGCGCAGCCCGCTGCGGGGACCATGGCTGACGTCGGTATTCGGCTCGGTGCTGTTGGTGACGCTGCCGATCGTCATTGTGACCGGCCTGCTGTCCTACATCGCCTACGGTCCGCGCCTCGGCCAGGCCATCCCCGCCGACGTCGGCTGGCTCAAACTGCCGGCCTTCGACTGGCCCACCAGGCCATCGTGGCTGTACCGGCTGACCCAGGGGCTTCATGTCGGGCTTGGACTCATCGTCATCCCGGTGGTGTTGGCCAAGCTCTGGTCGGTGATCCCCCGGCTCTTCGTGTTCCCGCCGGTACGCTCGATTGCCCAACTGCTGGAACGGGTTTCGCTGCTGATGCTGGTCGGCGGGATTTTATTCGAGATCGTGACAGGCGTGCTCAACATCCAGTACGACTACATCTTCGGGTTCAGCTTCTACACCGCGCACTACTTCGGCGCGTGGGTGTTCATCACCGGCTTCGTCATGCACGTCGCGATCAAGAGCAGGCGCATGTGGAGCGGCCTGCGCTCGCTGTCGATGCGGGACGTGCTGCGCACCGGGCGCGCCGATACCGAAGCCGAGCCGTGGCGGCGTGACGGTCTTGTGGCCGCCGAACCCGGTCCGGCCACGATGAGCCGCCGCGGTGCCCTGGCGCTGGTGGGCGGCGGCGCCCTTTTCCTAACGATCCTCACCGCAGGTCAGACACTGGGCGGCTACGCGCGACCCGCCGCCCTGCTGCTGCCGCGCGGGCGCCAACCCGGCGGCGGACCCGAGGACTTCCAGGTCAACCGGACCGCGGTTGCCGCCGGCATTGCCGCGCGGGACACTCTGGACCGCTGGCGGCTCACCCTGAACGGCGGCCCCCACCCGGTGACGCTGGACCGCGCGGCCCTGCTGGCGATGCCGCAGCACACGGCCGTCCTGCCGATCGCCTGCGTCGAAGGCTGGTCGACCACCCAAACGTGGACTGGCGTGCGACTGGCCGACCTCGCCCGGCTGGCCGGCGTGCCGGTACCGGCATCCGCGCGGGTGTCGTCGCTGGAACGCTCCGGCGCCTTCGCCGGCGCGACGCTGCAACGCAACCAGGTGCTGCACCCGGACGCGCTGCTGGCCCTGCGCGTGAACGGCAACGATCTGTCCCCGGACCACGGCTTCCCCGCGCGGATCATCGTGCCCGCCCTCCCCGGCGTGCACAACACCAAATGGGTTGCCGCGATCGCCTTTCGGACGGCCGCCGATGCGTAGCGCCTTCGCGCGGCTCTACGGCTCCCGCCCCTTGCACCTGCTGACGATGATCGCCGGATTCGCACTGCTGGGCTACGTCATCGCCGTCGCCAGACCGGTCACGTTGTGGAACCCACACGTCTGGTGGCAGTCGATCATCGTGTGGTTCGCCGCGGCCATCATCGCCCACGACCTCGTGTTGTTTCCGGTTTACGCCTTTGTTGACCGGCTGCTGTCACGCGGCCGCGCGCGGCCCGGTCCGGCGCGCGCCGGTGTGCCGGTGCTCAATCACCTCCGGGTGCCCGCGCTGGGCGCGGGGCTCACGTTTCTGGTGTTCCTGCCGGGCATCGTCAGGCAGGGTGCCGGCACCTACCGGGCCGCAACCGGTCAGACCCAGGACCCGTTCCTCGGTCGGTGGCTGCTGCTGACGGCCGCGATGTTCGCGGTGAGCGCCGGAATGTATGCCCTACGGCTGGCAATGGCGCGCCGACGGGCGCGGTCGCACCGGCCCACTTCCCGCGATGACGGGGCGACGGCAAACCCCCGCGCGTGACCTGCGTATTCGCCAACGGCAACTAGTGTTGTTTCGCATGGGGACCACGAACGCCGTGACACGCGCCGCGCTGGGCGGGTGCGTCGCCGCGCTTGTCCTGGCGGCCGGTCTTACGACCGGTGCCGCGCCGGCGGCGATCGCCGATTCATCGGTCCCGCCACCGGCTCCGGGTGGTGCCGTGCCCGTGCAACCGGTCGGGGGAGGCGGCTGCATCATCGGCCTGAACTGCGGGTGCACTCGTGATTGCCATAAGCCGCACCCACGCCCCCCGAGCGTCGACAACGATCAGCACGCCGCGCCCGCCCCGCAGAATCCCTAGCGCAGAAACCGCCGGGGGTTTTCCTATCATTTGGTGATGAGCGCCGGTGGGCTGGAAACCGCGGGCTCGCCGGCTTTCACCGACGAGGACTCGGCCCGGTTTCGCGCCGCCGGCTGGTGGTGCGATTCGACGCTCTCCGACGCGGCCCGCCGCAATGCCCAACGGACACCGCATCGTCCCGCCTATCTCGATGACGGCGGATCGGCTTTCACCTGGCGTGAATTCGATAGCGCGGCAATGCGATTAGCCGAAGCGCTGGCCGGGTTCGGCATCATGCCCGGCGACCGGGTCGCGGTATGGCACGGCGACTCCGCCGCCATTCACGTGCTGTTCGTGGCGATCGAACGCTGCGCGGCGGTGGTTGTCGGCATCGGAGCGCGCGCCGGCATCCGCGAGGCGTCGGCGATTTTGCGCAGCGCCCGACCGAAAATCGTGATCAGCGATCCGGAACACGCCGCGGCCGCCGCGGAAGTGGCCGACGAACTGCGGGTGCCCGGCATGGTGCTGAGCCGCGACGGCGGGACGCTTCGCTTCGATGTCGACACCGATCCCAAAGCCTTGCCGCCCGGCTGCGAACTCGGCCCCGATGACATGTTCCTGATCAACTCCACGTCCGGGACCACTGGGCTGCCCAAGTGCGTCGTGCACACCCAGAACCGTTGGCACTACTTCCACCAGAAGGCCGTCGTCAACGGGCGGCTGACCAGCGACGAGGTGTTCCTGCCGGTCATTCCCACCCCCTTCGGGTTCGGGCTGTGGACCAGCCACACCACCCCGATCTACCTTGGAGCCACCGCGGTGATCCTGGGCCGGTTCACCACCAAAGCCACCTGCGAGGCGATAGTCCGGCACAAGGTCACCGTATTATGTTGCGTCAGCACACAATTGACCATGCTGATGGCGGATCCGGCCAGCCGCGGCTACGACCTCAGTTCGCTGCGACTGGTCTACACCGGCGGGGAGGCGCTGCCGTATCGGCCCGCGGCCGAATTCGAGGACCTCACCGGCGCCAAAATCCTGCAGTTCTACGGCTCCAACGAGACCGGGCTGCTCAGCGCGACCACGGTCGACGACTCGCGCGAGCGGCGGCTGCACACCGGTGGCCGCGTCGTTGCCGAAATGAACGTCCGGCTGTTCGACGGAGACCGCGACGTGACTGCGACCGGGCGCGGCCAGCCCGCGTGCCGGGGCCCGGCGACCAGCCTCGGTTACCTCGGCGGCACCGACCACGACAAGCTGTTCACCCGCGACGGGTGGATGCGCATGGGCGACATTTGTGAAATCGACGCCGACGGCTATCTGCGCGTCACCGGGCGCACGTCCGATTTCATCGTGCGCGGCGGCAAGAACATCAGCGCGAGCCAGGTCGAGGACGCCGTCATGACGCATCCGGGCATTGCGATAGCGTCCGCGGTCGCGATGCCCGACCCGGTGTTCGGCGAAAAGGTCTGCCTCTACGCCGAACTCGCCGACTCTGCCACCCTCGACCTGCCCGGCCTCGTCGAACACCTGCTGGCGCTGGGGGTTTCCAAGGAATTGCTGCCTGAACGGCTGATCGTTCTCGACGAGCTGCCCCGGTCATCCGGCGGAAAGATAGCCAAAGCCCGCCTGCGCGAGGATATTGAAGCCAGAACGGAGGCCGGTCATGAACGCTCCTGATGCACGCCGCGGCGGGTTGGAAGTCTGGGCGCCGTCGGTGGTTCCCCCCATCGGTGTCGACCTGTCCAACCGGCAGGCGCTGGCCGTCGCCTTCCGTCACCTGGCCGGCATCGGGTTCGCCGAGAACATGGCCGGCCATATCACCTGGCAGCTCGACGGGCAGACCGACATGTTCGTCAACCCGTGGGGGCTGTGGTGGCAGGAGATCACCGCCTCCGATATCTGCGTGGTCGACGCCGACGCGCGCGTGGTCAGCGGGCGCTGGGACGTCACCCCGGCCATCCACATCCACACCGAACTGCACCGGGCCCGCGACGACGCCCGCGTGGTGATCCACAACCACCCGTACTACGTCTGCGTGCTGGCAGCGCTGGGCAGGCTGCCCGAGCTGGTGCACCAGACCGGCTCGCTCTTCCTCGACGACCTGTGCCTGGTCGACACCTACGACGGCGAGATCGACAGCCCCGCGCGCGCCGGGGAACTCGCCGCCCGGATCGGGGGCGCCAACCTGACCATCCTGGCCAACCACGGCGTGATCGCGACCGGCCGCAACCTGCCCGAAGCCGTCTACCGGGCGGCCTCCATCGAGCGAGTCTGCAAGCTGGCCTACGACGTCATGCTCACCGGAAGGGATCCGGTGACCATGAATTGGTCGGACATGGCCGGCATGCAACGGTCGCTGATCGAACGGGCCGCCGACGTGTATTGGGCAGGGGCGGCGCGCATGACCATCAAGGCCGACGCCGATGTGCTCACGTGAACCGCGTCGTCGGGTGTGCACCCACGGCGGCGACACGCCGACGATCGTCGCCGCCACCGCACACTGAATGCCGTCCCGTCACACTGAACGCCGCCCCGCAAGGAGGTTGACGAGTGAAATCGATCGACGAGCTGGCCACCGACCTCAGCTTCACCACCGCCAAGACCGGCGGCGAGCGCTCGGTCACCTTCCTGCCCGATCCGCCCCGGGCCCCGCGCCGCTACACGGTGATCTCGGTGGACGACCACATCGTCGAACCCCCGGACACCTTCACCGGCCGCCTGCCCCGCAAGTTCGCGGACCGGGCGCCGAAGGTCGTCGAGACCGACAGCGGGGGACAGACGTGGGTCTATGACGGTAAGGAGCTGCCCAACGTCGGCTTCAACGCGGTGGTCGGCCGGCCGGTCGCGGAATACGGTTTCGAGCCGGTCCGATTCGACGAAATGCGCAGAGGCGCATGGGATATCGATGCCCGAGTCAAGGACATGGACCTCAACGGCATCTACGCCTCGCTGAACTTTCCGTCGTTCCTCCCGGGCTTCGCCGGGCAACGACTGCAGCAGGTGACCAGCGACCGCGACCTTGCGCTGGCCTCGGTGCGGGCGTGGAACGACTGGCACTTCGACGTCTGGGCGGGCTCGTATCCCGACCGGATCATTCCCTGCCAATTGCCGTGGCTGCTCGATCCCGAACTCGGCGCGAAGATGATCCGCGAGAACGCCGAACGCGGCTTTCACGCCGTCACGTTCAGCGAGAACCCGGCGATGCTCGGGCTGCCGAGCATTCACACCGGCCACTGGGATCCGCTGATGGCCGCCTGCGCCGAGACCGGCACCGTGGTGAACCTGCACATCGGATCGTCGGGATCGTCACCGTCCACCACGGCGGATGCGCCGCCGGACGTGCAGGGTGTGCTGTTTTTTGCCTACGCCATCTCCGCCGCGGTCGACTGGTTGTACTCCGGACTGCCCAGCCGGTTCCCCGACCTCAAGATCTGCCTGTCCGAGGGCGGAATCGGTTGGGTGGCGGGGTTGCTCGACCGCCTCGACCACATGCTCAGTTACCACGCGATGTACGGCACCTGGCAGGCGCTCGGTGAACCCCTGACGCCAGCGGAGGTGCTGACGCGCAACTTCTGGTTCTGCGCGGTCGAAGACAAGTCCTCATTCGTGCAGCGCGACCGGATAGGCGTCGACAACATCATGCTGGAAGCCGACTACCCGCATTGCGACTCGACGTGGCCGCACACCCAACAAACCATTCACGAGCAAATCGGCGAGCTACCGGATGATGTCGTCCGGAAATTCAGCTGGGAGAACGCCTCTCGTCTGTATCAGCACCCGGTACCCGCCGAGGTGCAACAAAATCCCGAGGCGTTCTGATGCGGCGATGACCACCACGGACAAAGTCGACTTCAGTTCGGTGCCCTGGGGCTCGGTGGAGTGGACGAACCTCGTGACCCTGTATCTGCGCGCCCACGAAAGCCGCACGGAGAGCCCGATTCTGGGAGACAGGCCGGCAGCGGAAGCGGTGGACCGGATCGCGTATGACTTCAAAAGGATCCATCGGATGTCGTGGCCGGCGGCCAATCAGTACCTGGTCACACTGCGCGCCAGGCAGCTCGATGACTGGTGCGCCGACTTCCTCGCCCGCCATCCGGATGCCGTTGTGCTGCACCTGGGTTGCGGCCTCGACGGGCGCTACTTCAGGCTGGCCGTACCGCCGACGGTGTTATGGTTCGACGTCGACCAGCCAAGCGTGATCGGGCTCCGGCGTCGGCTCTACGACGACACCGAGCGCTACCGGATGATCGGCTCGTCGGTGACCGAACTGCAGTGGCTCGATCAAGCCCCGACCGGCCGTCCGACCCTGATCGTTGCCGAGGGCCTGCTGATGTATCTGCACGAGCAGGAAGTGCGGCGGCTGCTGCAGAGCCTGACCGACCGATTCGCCGGCGGCGAAATGCATTTCGACACACTCTCGGCCCTGGCGCCGCTGATGTCCAAGCTCTTCACCCGAGGAATCATCAAGTGGGGCATCCGCGACGCGCGCGAGATCGCGACCTGGAATCCCCGGTTGCGGTTCATCGAGCAGACACCCGTGCTGGCCGACTACAAGCGAATTCCGTCGGCCGCGGTGCGGTTGATCTACCAGGTCACGTGGATGACGGCCGGCCGCCACTACGACGTGCTCAACCGCTTCGAATTCTGACTAGCCCATCACAGGTCGGAGGCCAGCCGGCACAGAATGTCGGACGCGGGCTCCGCGGTCGCGTGCCGGTACCCGGTGCCCGCCCAGAGGTGGACGTAGTCCGGCTTGCCCGCCGCCGCGGCGGCCTTGCGCAGCGGGCTGGTCAGGTAATGGATGGCGGGATAACCCGCCGGCGCCTCGGCTTCGTGGGCGTCGATGAACGCATTGCGCAGGCCGCGGGCCGGCCGGCCGGTGAAGGCGCGGGTCAGCACCGTCTCCGTGTAGGCGGGATCGACCAGGGCCGCCTGATGAGTGGCCGAGGCGCCGCTTTCGGTGGCGCGCAACAGCACGGTGCCCACCGCGGCCGCGGTCGCACCCGCGCGGACCACCTCGGCCACCGCGGCGGGAGTCGCCAGCCCACCGGTGGCCATCACCGGCAGCGGCACCTTCGCGACGACTTGCCGCACCAACTCGACGATCGGGATTGGCGTCAAGGGCCGCTGCGGCGAGAGGGTGCCGGAATGGCCGCCCGCGGCGGCGGCCTGCACGGCGAGCATGTCGACGCCGGCGTCGTGCGCCTGGACGGCCTCCTCAACCGTGGTAACCGTCTGGACCACAACGCTGTTGGCGCGTCGCAGCGCGGCGATCACGTCCCGCGACGGAATGCCGAACGTGAACGACACCATCGGGACCGGGTCGTCGAGCAACAGCGCGATCTTCTCGTCGAATCTGTCGTTGTCCTCGATGGGCTCGGGCGGCAGCGTCAGCCCGAACTGGTCGGCCTCCGCCTGGACGATCGCGGCGTAAGCGTGGTAACGCTGCGGGTCGACCGGCACCGGATTGGGCGCGAAGACGTTGACCCCGAACGGGATTCCTTCGGCGCGAACGGCTTTGATCTCACCCTCGATGGCCTCGACCGCCTTGTATCCGGCCGCCAGCAAACCCAGCGCCCCCGCGCGATTGGCGGCCGACACCATGGCCGGGGTCGTCGGGCCGCCCGACATCGGAGCCGCCACCAGCGGAACGGACATTCCAAACTGCGCCAACATCTCCCTGCCCTTTCGGTGTGTCACGGCCTCGCCATCCTCGACAATATCGGCGCCGAGGCGGTGCGCCGGCCTCCGCCCCGTTGACGGACCTGGCAGGATGCTTGAGCGTGACGCGCCCCAACTTCCTCGTGATCGTCGCAGACGACCTCGGCTTCTCGGACCTCGGCGCGTTCGGCGGCGAGATCGAGACGCCCCACCTCGATCGGCTGGCCCATGCGGGCGTCCGGTTCACCGACTTCCACTCGGCCCCGGCCTGCTCACCGACCCGGGCGATGTTGCTGACGGGGACCGACCACCACATCGCCGGCATCGGGACGATGCTCGAGGTCGCGTCGCCGGAGTTCCGCGGCGCCCCGGGGTACGAGGGCTATCTGAACGACCGGGTTGTCGCACTGCCGGAACTGCTGCGTGACGCGGGCTATCTGACGCTGATGTCGGGCAAGTGGCACCTGGGCGCCACGATCGAGACTTCGCCGTGGGCGCGAGGTTTCGAGCGCTCATTCGCCCTGCTGCCGGCGGGCGCCAGCCATTACGGCGGCTCGGCGGCGCGCGGATTCTCTCCGGTGCCAACGCTCTACACCGAAGACGACCGATTCGTCACCGTCGGCGACGACTTCTATTCCTCGGACTCCTATACCGACACCCTGTTGCGGTATCTGGAAGAGCGCGCTCCCGACGACGACCGGCCCTTCTTCGCCTATCTGCCCTTCCAGGCCCCGCACTGGCCGCTGCAGGCCCCCGATGAATCCATTGCGAAGTATCGGGGCCGCTACGACGCCGGCCCGGACGCGCTGCGCGAGGAGCGGTTGGCCGCGCTCAAGCGGCTAGGCCTGTGTCCCCCCGATGTCGTGGCACACCCGGTGGTGGCCGACGGCGCACCGGAGTGGGCCGACATGACCGACGAGCAGCGTGCGGTGTCGGCGCGCAGCATGGAGGTCTACGCCGGAATGGTCGACCGGATGGACTACAACGTCGGCCGGGTGATCGACTTCCTCTCGGCCAGCGGCGAACTCGACAACACCGTCGTGATCTTCATGTCCGACAACGGCGCCGAGGGCGCGATTGTGGAGGCGATGCCGCTGCGCGGGCCGCAGATCGCCGCGCAGATCGAAAAGCATTGCGACAACAGCCTGGACAACCTCGGCCGGCCCACGTCGTTCATCTGGTACGGCCCCCGCTGGGCGCAGGCCGCCACCGCGCCGTCGCGCCTGCACAAGGCGTTCACCACCCAGGGCGGAATCCGCGTGACCGGCTTCGTCACCTGGCCCGGCTGCGCCCGGCAGCAACAAATCGGCACCGCATTCAGCACCGTCATGGACGTCGCGCCGACCCTGCTCGAGCTGGCCGGGATCACCCACCCGGGCACGTCCTATCGCGGCCGCGAGGTGTCGCCCATGCGCGGCCGCTCACTGGTGGACTACCTGACCGGCGCCACCGAGACCGTGCACGACGCTGACACCGGCACGGGCTGGGAACTGTTCGGCCGCCGTGCCATCCGGCAGGGCGACTGGAAGGCGCTCTATCTGCCGGCGCCCTACGGCCCGGGCAGCTGGCAACTCTACGATCTGGCTTCCGACCCCGGCGAAGTCGACGATCTGGCCGCCTCACGCCCAGACAAGCTGGCCGAGCTGCTGACCCTGTGGGATCGCTACGTCGAGGAAACCGGCGTGATCCTGGATCCCGTATCCGTGTACGAGGTTCAGCTCTGAGTCCGCTGGGCCTCGAAGAGCTCGACCGAACCACTGTGCCCTGCCCGCAGGACCTCGAGTCCCGCATCGGTAAGCCAGCGCTGCACGTCGCCGACGTGGGGCGTATTCCCGAAAAAGCCCGCGGCCCGCAACGCCGTCACAAACCGATCCTGGCGCCAGCCTCGACCGCGCACGCACGTGCTGCCGCGAAGAATCCCGCCGAGCTTGAGCACGCGGGCAAGCTCGAAAACCGCCGCTCGCGGGTCGGGTAGACAATGCAGGCCGTTGAACGTCAGTGCCAGGTCGAAGGTGTTGTCCTGGAAGGGTAGGTCCGTGACATCGGCCTCGGCGAACTCCATCAGGCCGGCCACCCCCAACCGAGCCGCCTGGCCGCGCGCCCGTTTCAGCATGTCGGACGAAATGTCGGCGGCCACGTAGTGGCAATCCTGCCCTGGGCGCACGCCACGAAAGGCGAAGCCACCACCGCATGGGATGTCAAGCACGTGGGCGCCTGGGGGAGCTTCGGCGACACGCTGAACATGTCCCAGTAGGTCAGGTAATGCCAATCCCCACAACGCTTTTGCGCCCACCGCGGCGACGCTGTCATGCATTGCGGCCGTGTTGTACAACGCCGATGCCACCCGAGCGGCGCGCCAGCGGTCCGTCACCTGGTCCATCCGCTGACCCTAACCGGAAACCCGGGCGTGGCAACCCGCCAGCGTGCCATCGCGGACGCATTCGTTATGCGTTCGCCGTCGACCCAGCAGGCTGCGGCAGCGGAAAGAGGCGTCGAAACCTTTCGACGAGTGCACGGTCGCCGGTGAGGCGTAGCGCTCCGTCGGCGAGGATCTGGTCGAGGTCACGGTCAGTGCGAAGCAGTGAGAGCAGGGCGGCCTCATCGGTTTCCAGTGTCGCGTCCGGGTGACCGCTTTCACCGCGAGCCAGGGTGAGTTCGCCACCGTTGATCTCGAGTCGGAACGGCTGATCGTCCAGGTGTATGTCGATTGTCGCGTCGAGCCCGGCCGCGGCGCGGCGGTCGAAAAGTGCTGTCAGGGAAAGCATCAGGGAGTCGACACCAAGTGTGCCGTCGTAGGGCATGGTGGGTGAGTGGCTGGCCCAGCGGGCCAGTCCGAGCACGATCGGCCCCAACTCGGCCCCCCAGGGCGTCAATTCGTACACCCACGACGCGCTGGGCGGGCCGAGCCGACGGCGACGCACCACTTCGGTGTCGGTGAGCTCGCGCAACCGCTGGGTCAGCATGTCTGGGCCTGCGCCCGGCAAGCCCGCCAGCAGATCGGTGAAGCGTTTGGGGCCCAGCAGTAGTTCACGAACCACCAACAGGGCCCAGCGCTCGCCGACCAGATCCAGCGCGTGGGCCACTGCGCAGCCGGTGTCATATCTCCGCTTCCTAGCCATGGATACCATGCTATCAGCAATAATAGGTTAAACAAATTAGATGCTTGGTTTTTCCAACTATTGCTGCTAGCGTCGGGTTCGTCCCACTTGGGACGGACTACGAAGGAGATGAAAACCATGCCTGTGTTCACCATCGACGCGCCCAAAGGGGCGCCGCAGAACGCCAAGCAGACGATGTTGAAGGAGATCACCGACGCACTCGACGAGGCCTACCATTTCCCCGACACCCGCGGCTGGCTGCGCGAGTACTCGGCCGAAAACGTGTCACAAGACGGCCGCGTGCACGCCGAGCCGGTGCGGCCGGTGGTGTCGCTGGAGGCACCGGAACTGGCCAGCCTGGATGCCAAACGCAAGCTCGTGCAAAAGATCGAGTCGGCCGTCGGCACCGCGTATGCGGGGATCGCCAATATCGAGGAAGTCCTCGTTCTGGTCAACCACTACCCCCTGCGGGATGTCGGCTGGAGGGGCAGTCTGCAATCCGACAAGCCGGAAATCGTTGCCGCCCTTGCCGAGTTGAATCGCTGAGCTTTCCGCCCGCTGACGCGATCGCTGCCTGACTCGGACCACGGTGCCGCCACGGCATCCTGGTCCGAGTCGGTAGCACAAGGTGGGTTCGCGCGCTAAACAGGTTCCGCCAAAACGGGTTTGGATGGCCGCTGATCGCGCTGCGCGCCTGCGTTGCGTCATACCTCAATCCGTGGAGGGCGCTCGGGCGCCCTCGTCACCGCCGCGCAACCCCAAGTCCGCGGCGATAATCCACCAATTCGGTTGGGGACAACCAGGATACGCTGAGCATGCCGATGCCGCGGCGGTCCGGGCGCCCCGACCCGGTCATGCGGTACGGCCCACCAATTGGGCCAATTGCGCCGCGCCCTGGGCTGTTTGGGTGGTCAGCACGATCCGCCCGGACGTAGCCGGTTGTTCGATGATCGGCGCTTCCAAGACCGTGTTGTCCCTAATGAAGGCCACGTGGTCCTGCAGATGCTCGCCCGTGAACGCGGCCCACGCGGCCGCCGACGGCGGATCCAGCACCAGAGTCACTTCGTAATAGTCCGCGGTCAACGCCTTCGGTGGGTCGACGCGGATGAGGCCGAGCTGGGCGATCTCGGGGCCCAACGTGTAGACCGTGGTCCGCCCGATGTCACAGGTGGTGAGGTCGTCGGTCGGCTTAACCGGAGCGTTTGGATCCGTGGCCGGGCACTTCACGGCGGGCGTCGTGGGCTGCGACTTGGTCACCGCCCGGACCGGCAATGGCGCGATCTTCATCACCGGCGGCGGGGGCGGTGGCGGCGGCGCGCTTGTACTGGCCTGCGCGGTGGTGGACGAGGTGGGCGGCGCGGGCTTGTGCGTCTGCTGACAGCCACACAGTGTCGCCGCGAGCAGGCCGATAGACCCAAGCCAGGCGGCGGCACTACCCACGCCGAATCGACGGTGAATCATTCGAATGCACTCTACCCGCGAGATCATTGATTCCACGTTCGGCGGGAATTCCTGCAGGGCAGTTTCTTTGGTGTCCGGTAGCGCGCCGCCTGGGCATCGCGCAATTCGGGGGAGCTTCGGAAGCGACCTCTTTACCGACACTACGAATATAGAGTAACGTCGCCGCCTAGAAGGTTATGGACAAGCGACGTAAGCCCAACCCCGCCGAACGCCGCCGCGATCTGTGCGACGCGGCGATCCAGTTGCTGGCCGATGACGGCGCCAAGGGGTTGAGCCACCTGAAGGTCGATCGCAAGGCCGGCGTGCCGGACGGCACGACGTCGTTCTATTTCCGCACGCGATCGGCGTTGCTGCGCGCGGCGGCCGAACGCTCGGCCGAGCTCGACCTCGCCGAGCTGCAGGCCATCGCGGACAGTTCCGATACCGGCGAGAACTTCGCGCCCTCGCGCTTGTCACAGGTGGTCATCCAGGCCGGCAGCGATCCGCAGTTGTATCGGACCAGGGCCCGATACGAGCTGACCATGCAGGCCACCCGCGACCCAGCACTGGCCGCGATTCTGCAGCAGGCCACCGACGAGTTCACCAAACTGCATCGCGAAATCCTGGTCCAGCTGATGCCGCACGGCGCCGAGCTCGATCCCGCCGTCGTCGAGGATCTGAGCAACGTCACGCTGACGTTCATCAATGGCCTGCTGCAGCGGTTCGCGCACGGCGACCGGATCATCGACAGTCCCGAACAGCTCGACGGAATCCTGTCGGCGATCGCGGCCGGGATTTTGAAGAGTTCGGCCAAGGGGCGGCTCACCCAGACCGGCGGCCTTCGGGTGTTGCGCCGCGGGACGGCCGGGCCAGCGTGAGGGCACCGGCCGGACACGGTGTCTCTGGCTCTTGCCAGACCACCCGCTGTATGGTTCTCTACGAGAATAGAGTAGGCCCACGTTCATGCGTCGTTTTCTCCCGAGCTTGCGCACAAATCAGAGCGACGCAATTAAGCGGAGTGTACAAATTGCCCCGACCGAATCCAGCGCTGCGACGCTGGCAGCGCTAGCCCTGGTGCAGGTGATGCGGGCGTCTAAAACTGCAGCGGTAGGAGGGATTTCGTGACGGCGAGCACCGATAGCCATGTTCGTTTCGATCCATACGATGTCGGGCTGATCGCGGACCCGTACCCCATGTTCGCGCGATTGCGCGAGGAGGCGCCGCTTTACTACAACGCCGAATACGACTTCTATGCCGTGAGTCGCTACGCGGATGTCAGTAAGGCGCTCGTCGACCACGAGACATTCAGCTCGGCGCGTGGCGCGATCCTGGAACTGATCAGGGCCAACCTCGAAATCCCGCCGGGCATGTTGATCTTCGAAGACCCGCCGATTCACGATGTGCACCGCAAACTGCTGTCCCGCATGTTCACCCCGCGCAGGATCGCCGCGCTCGAGCCGATGATCCGCGACTTCTGCGCGCAGTGCCTGGATCCGTTGGTCGGCTCGGACCATTTCGACTTCGTCACCGACCTGGGCGCGCAGATGCCGATGAAGGTCATCAGCATGCTGCTGGGCATCCCCGAGGAAGACCAGGAGTACATCCGGGACCGGGGCAACGCGCAGCTGCGTACCGAGGCCGGAAAGCCCATGAGCGCCGCCGAGCAGGGGCTGTCGGTGGGCGAGCAGTTCGAGGCCTACATCGACTGGCGCTCCGACCATCCATCCGACGACATCATGACCGAGCTCCTCAACGTCGAGTTCGTGGACGAGACCGGCACCACCCGGCGGCTGTCTCGCGAAGAGATCCTGGTCTACCTCAACGTGGTCGCCGGGGCCGGCAACGAAACGACGACACGGCTGATCGGTTGGTCCGGGAAGGTTCTCGCCGAACACCCCGATCAGCGCCGGGACCTCGTCGAGAACCCGACGCTCATTCCGCAGGCCATCGAGGAATTACTGCGGTACGAGCCGCCGGCGCCGCACGTGTCCCGCTATGTGACCCGCGACGTCTCCGTGCACGCCCAAACCGTGCCCGAGGGCAGCGTGATGATGATGCTGATCGGGTCGGCCTGCCGCGACGAGGCCCAGTTCGGGCCCGACGCAAACGAATTCAACATTCACCGCACGGTGCGCCCGCACCTCACCTTCAGCATGGGAACGCACTTCTGCCTGGGCTCGGCGCTGGCACGTCTGGAAGGCCGCATCGCGCTGGAGGAGATCCTGAAACGATTCCCGGAGTGGGAGGTCGACCTGAGCGGTGCCGTTCTCAGTCCGACATCAACGGTGCGGGGCTGGGAGTGTATGCCGGCGCTGGTGTCACGATGACCGGGCGAGTCGAGGGCAAAGTCGCTTTCATCAGCGGTGCCGCGCGCGGTCAGGGGCGCAGTCACGCCGTCCGTCTTGCGCAAGAGGGTGCCGACATCATCGCGATCGATGTCTGCGGTCCGATCGACAACCTGGCTTATCCGCACGCGACCCCCGAAGACCTCGCCGAGACCGCCGATCTGGTGAAAAACCTCGACCGGCGCATCGTGACCGCCCAGGTGGACGTCCGCGACTACGACGGGCTGAAGGCCGCCGTGGACGGCGGGGTCGAACAGCTCGGGCGTCTCGACATCATCGTCGCCAACGCGGGGATCGGCACCTTCGGCAACAAGCTGCACAAGATCGGCGAGCAGATCTGGCAAGACATGATCGACGTAAACCTGTCCGGCGTCTGGCACACCGTGAAAGCCGGTGTGCCGCACATCCTTGCCGGCGGACGCGGTGGCTCCATCGTGCTGACCGGTTCGGTCGGATCGCACAAAGCCATGGCGTACACCGGTCACTACATCGCCGCCAAACACGGTGTCCTCGGCCTGATGCGGGCGTTCGCGGTCGAGCTGGGCCAGCACAGCATTCGGGTGAACTCGGTCCATCCCAGTCAGGTCAATACGCCGATGACCATGAACGACATCACCTTCCGGCTGTTTCGACCGGATCTGGAGAATCCGGGGCCGGAGGACTTCGCGCCGTTCTCCCAGATGACCCACACGATGCCGGTGCCCTGGGTGGAAGCCATCGACATCAGCAACGCCGTCCTGTTCCTCGCCTCTGACGAATCTCGTTACATCACCGGCGTTTCGCTGCCAGTCGATGCGGGCGCGTTGCTCAAATAGCGTCAACTAAGAATCAAGTGAAAGAAGAAGCCCATGCCCGAATATGACTACGCAAAGCTGAAGAAGGAAGCCGAGCAGTACATCAAGTTCGAGAAGGACAAGAAGAACCGGATCGCGTACATCACGTTCGATCGTCCCGACGCGCAGAACGCCACCAGTTTGGGCATGCGGCAGAACTACGCGGACCTGATCCACAAGTGCAACGTGGACGACGACGTCAAAGTGGTGGTGATCCGCGGCGAGGGACAAGATTTCGGCAGCGGCGGCGACCTGCCCGAGCAGCGTCCGATGCTGGAGAACCCGGGCCTGCCCCTGCATCACGAGCTCGCGATCAACGACGACGACGTCAAGTACCCACCCGGTGGTTCGTACCGCTACCTGTCCACCGTCACCGACTTCTACGCCAAGGCCCGCGCCGGAAACCGTCCGCTGCAGGAACTTCGGAAGATCAGCATCATCGAGGCCAAGGGCTACTGCTACGGGTGGCACTTCTATCAGGCCGGCGACGCCGACCTGGTGATCTCCAGCGACGACGCCCTGTTCGGGCACCCGGCGTTTCGGTACGTGGGCTGGGGACCCCGGTTGTGGTGGTGGGCCGAGACGATGGGCCTGCGCAAGTTCTCCGAGATGTTGTTCACCGGAAGGCCGTTCAGCGCGAAGGAAATGTACGACTGCGGCTTCGTCAACAGCGTCGTGCCCCGCGACCAGCTGGAGGCCGAGACCGAGAAATACGCCATGGCATGCTCACGGTCCCGCCCGACCGACACGGTCGCGGTCCAAAAGACGTTCCTCGAGCTGTACAAGCAGCACAAGGGCGAGTACTTCGGCAGCCTGCTGACCGGCATGGTCGAGGGCATGCTGCCGATGATCCAGAACGACGCGGAAGAGGTCGACCTCACCGAAGGGACTTTCAACAAGGGCCTCAACAACGTGGTCAAGGACAACGACATGAACTTCCCGCCGGAGTGGCGCCTGAGCCGCTCGGGCCGCGCGAAGCCCTGACCGTTTTGGCGAGGCGTGCATGTCCGCGCTGACGGGGATCAGGGTCGTCGAGTTGGCCGAATCCGTCGCGGGGGAGTACTGCGGGAAGCTGCTGTCCGACTTCGGCGCCGAGGTCATCAAAATCGAGGCTCCGGAGGGCGGCAGCGCGACCCGCGCGATGGCGCCCATCCTCGCCGACGGGTGCGAAGGCAGCGCGCTGTTCGCCTACCTCAACACCAACAAGCGCTCCGTCGTACTCGATCGAGGCTCGGCGGCCGACGTCGAGCGGCTGCACCGGCTGATCGACACCGCCGACGCGGTCATCGACGGCCGGTCACCGGACTGGTCCGCGCGCCATCCGTCCGTGGTCTTCTGCTCCATCACCCCATACGGGCAAGGGGTGGCCGCCGAGTTCGACAATGCCCGCAGCATCAACGTTTTTCACGCCAGCGGGTGGGGATATCACACTCCGAGCCATCCAGACCCCGCCAAGCCCCCGCTGCAGGGACCGGGTCGCTTCCTCGCCGACTACGAAGCCGGGCTGGAAGCGGCGCTGTGTGTCGTGTCGTCGCTGTGCGGGCGTCTGCACACCGGCCAGGGCGAGTCCATCGACGTCTCCCAGCAGGCCGTGCTGGTCTCGCGCGCCGATTGCATCCTGGGTCGCCTCGTCACCGGCGAAGTGCCGGCCGACGGTGCGCGCGCTGATTACGATCAGGCCGGGCCGGCATCGTTCTTCGCCTGCGCGGACGGCTTCGTCTACTTGTACATGACCAGCGCTGCGCATTGGTCCGGGGTGAAAACCCTGATGGACCAGCCCGAATGGCTCGACGCTTTCGAGGACGACTGGCTGGAGTTCTCCGTCACCGCAAAGAAGGTCACCGCGTTTCAGTGCGGATTCGCCTCCTGGGTTGCCGGCCTGCCGAAAGAGCAGGCATCGGAAAGGGCCCAGCGGCTCGGTGTGCCGCTGGTGCCCGTCAACGGCGCCGCCGACCTGCATCAGTCGCCACAGTATCGCCACCGCCGCTTCTTCCAAGGAGTCCGCCATCCGGTGCTGGGTGAAGCGGCGTATCCGACCGTGCCCTATGCGTTCAGCGCATCGCCCGCCCGAATCACCAGTGCCGCACCCGGTCTCGGTGAGCACACCCGGTCGGTGCTGAAAAGCGTCGACTCCCCGCGCGCCCGGCCGACGGTCAAGTCGGCGCAACTGAAGCCACCCAGGGATGCCAGGGGCGGGCCGCTGGAAGGCGTGCGGGTCGTCGAGCTCACCAAAGTGTGGGCCGGTCCGTACGCCGGAAAGTTACTGGCGATGCTGGGCGCCGAAGTGATCAAGATCGAGACGGCCGACAGCCCCGAGGAGATGCGCGCATACGGCGGCACCGACATAAACCACGCGCCCTACTTCCTGAGCATCAACCCCGAAATCCTCAGTGTGGACCTCGATATCAAGTCGGCACAGGGGATGGCGCGGCTGCGCGAGCTGATCGCGCGCAGCGACATCGTCATCAACAACCTGCGCCCGGGTGCCATGGAACGCCAGGGCCTGGGATACCGACAGCTCACCGAGATCAAGCCCGACATCATCTCCGTGTCGATCAAGATGTGGGGCAACGACGGGCCACTGGGTCACCAAACCGGTTATGCGCCATGCTTTGCCGCGCTGGCCGGGCCCGCCTCCCTGGTCGGCTACCCCGACGGGCCGCCGCTCGGGACGAGCATGCGCTACGGCGATTCGACGGTGGGCGCGGCGGCCGCATATGCCGCTGTGGTGGCATTGCTGCACCGGGAGCTCAGCGGCGCGGGTCAGTTCGTCGATGTGTCGGCCGTGGAGACCCTTTCTTCGATGATCGGTGACTGCCTGCTGGAGCATTCGCTGACCGGGCGGCCGCTGGGGCCCAGCGGCAATGCGCACCCGGATATGTGCCCCCATGGCTGCTACCCGTGTGCCGACGGCACGTGGATCACGATCGCCGTCGCGAATGATGCCGAATGGCAACGGTTGTGCGAGGCACTCGGCGCCGCGACCCTGGCCGACGAACCCCGCTACGCCACCCGCGAGGCGCGACACCGGCACACCGAAGCGCTCGACGCGGACCTCGCCCGGTTCACTCGAGGCCGGGACGCCGAGCGGCTCGCCGAGCGACTGCGCGCGGCCGGGGTACCGGCCGCCAAGAGCGCCACATCGGTGGATGTCATTGCCGACCAACGGCTGTGGGACCGCGAGTTGTACCGCTTCGTCACGGATCATCGCGAAGGCCAGCGCCCGGTGCTGGGGCCGTCCTGGCGGATGGCCCGCTGCCCGGCGCGGATCGAGCGCGGGGCGCCGGACCTGGGCGAGGACACCGACTATGTTCTCAACGAGATACTCGGCAGCCAACCGATTGGCGGAACATGACGACACTGGCCCGCACAGCGGCCCTGGTCACCGGCGCCAGCAGCGGCATCGGCACGGCAACGGCTCGAGCGCTGGCGGCCCACGGGGCCGCGGTGGCCCTGCTCGCCCGCCGGGTCGACCGGTTGACCGAGCTCAAGACTGAGATCGAATCGGCCGGTGGCACAGCGCTGGTGGTGCCTGCCGACGTGACCGATGCCGAACAGGTGGCGGCCGCCGTGCAGCGCACCGTCGCCGAGCTGGGGCGCCTCGACATCCTGGTGAACAACGCCGGCCTGATGCAATCGGCGCCCGCGACCGAGGCGTCGCTGCGGGACTGGGACAACATGGTGTCCGTCAACGTGCAGGGTGTCCTGTACGCCACCCGCGCCGCGCTTCCGCATCTGATCGACGCGGCCGCCGATTCGCCGCGCGGGGTGGCCGACCTGGTCACCGTCAGTTCCACCGCCGGCTGGGTGGCCCGGCCGAACACCGCGGTGTATTCGCTGACCAAATTCGGCGTGAACGCCTTCAGCGAGGGCCTGCGCCAAGAGGTGCTCGGCAAGCGGGTCCGGGTCGGGGTGGTGGGCCCCGGAACCGTCGACACCGAAATCTTCAGCCACCTCGCCGAGAAGTCGCGCGAGGCGTTCGAACGGCAGACGGCCGGTATGGTCATGCTGCGGCCCGACGACATCGCGGACGCCGTGTTGTTCATGGTGACGCGCGACCGCCGGGTCGCGGTCAATCACATGTTGGTGCGCTCGGCCGAGCAGACCTGGTAGCGGCGTGGCCTCGGATTGGGTGATCGGCGATCATTGCGGATTGCCGTTCCCGGTTGATCCCGCGGCATTGCGCTCCGGCGGGGTGCGGTTTTTGACCGACGCATTGCGGGCCTCCGGAGTGCTGGGTCGCAACGGCGTCGCCCGGATCGGTGACTTCCGCGAGATCAGCGGTGGAAGTACCGGACGCAAGGTCGTGTTGTCGGTCGAATACGAAAAGCCCGCACCGGATCTGCACACCGACCTGTTCGTCAAGTTCTCCCGCGATCTCGACGATCCGGTGCGCGATCGCGGAAAGACCCAGATGCAGTCCGAGGTGCGGTTCGCCTCCTTGGCACGAGCGCCCGGATTCCCCATCGCGGTGCCCAGCCCGCAGTTCGCCGACTATCACCGTCGTAGCGGCGCCGGGATCTTGATCACCGAACGAATCAATCTCGGCGCCAACGGGATCGAACGCCAATACCACAAGTGCCTCGATTACGAGATGCCCGCGCCGGTGGAGCACTACCGCGCGCTGCTCACCGCGCTGGCGCGGCTTGCCGGCACGCACCGGTCCGGCCGGCTGCCCGCGGAACAGACCGCGCACTTTCCGCTGGATGTGCGGGCGGCAACCGTCGGAAAGCGTGCGCCGCTACCGGCGGCCAAACTGAAACGGCGGGTCGATCAGCTGGCCGAGTTCGTCGGCGTTTGCCCCGGGCTGGTGCCGGCTGGCGCCGGCTCCCCGGAGTTCTTGGCGCGCTTGGCCGATGAGGCGCCTCGGTTAGCACTGTGCGAGAACGCGGTCGCCGATCACCTGGCCGCCGACGGCGACTACATCGCGCTGTGCCACTGGAACGCCAATATCGACAACGCCTGGTTCTGGCGGGAGGACAACGGCACTCTGCGCTGCGGCCTGATGGACTGGGGCTGCGTCGGCCAGATGAACCTGGGCATGGCCCTGTGGGGGGCGATGTCCGGCGCCGAGAACTACCTGTGGGATGTCCATCTCGACGACATGCTGGAGCTCTTCGTCGCCGAATTCGAACGTTGTGGCGGTCCACGCCTGGAGCCGGACCGGCTGCGCCGCCACACGCTGCTGTATGCGGCGGTGATGGGCGTGGCCTGGCTGCTGGACGTACCGGCGTTGCTACGTAAGCGATTCGACGTCGCACCGAGCAGCCGCACGGACCCGCGGATCAGGGACGACGAGGGCGTGCGCGCACCGCTGCAGATGCTGTCGAATCTGCTGCTGTTGTGGCAGCGGTACCCGCTTGGCGGCCTGCTTGACGAAGCCTTGGCCGAGGAAGGGCGCGTCGCTTAGGGTGCGTCGTCGTCTCTGTCGTGCAGCAGCTTCTCGGGATGATGAAACACGTTGACGCGGGGCCTACCCCGGTCCAGATGTGGGGGCGGAAGCCACTCGGTATCGCCCCTGGCGTTCTTGCGGGTGGTCCACCCGCCGGGTCGCAGGAGGCGGTGCTGGGGTCCGCAGGCGAAGGTGAGGTCGTTGACGTCGGTCGTCTGGCACCTGGCGTACTCGGTGACGTGGTGGACCTCGCAGTAGTAGCCGGGTGTGGTGCACCCGGGCGCCGAGCAGCCACGATCCTTGGCGTACAACACGATTCGCTGCCCGGGTGAGGCGAGGCGTTTGGTGTGATACAGCGCCAGGGCCTTGCCCTTGTCGAAGATCGCCAAATAATGATGCGCGTGACGAGCCAGCCGGATCACGTCGCTCATCGGCAGGATGGTGCCGCCACCGGTCAATCCGCGTCCGGCGGCGGATTCGAGCTCTTGAAGCGTCGTGGTCACCACGATGGAGGCCGGCAAGCCGTTGTGCTGACCCAACTCGCCGGAAGCCAGTAGGCCTCGCAGCGCCGCGTTGAGTCCGTCATGGTTGCGCTGGGCGGCCGATCGCGGATCGCGCTCAATGGCCTCTTGGGTGGGAGCCCCATCTATACAGGGGATTTCGTCCAGTGGATTGCACATGCCCGGCGCGGCCAGTTTGGCCAAGACGGCCTCGAACGTGGCGCGCGCCTCGGGGGTGAGCCAGCCGCCCAGCGCCGACATGCCGTCGGCTTGCTGGTTGCCCAGCGTCAGGCCGCGCTGCCGAGCCCGGTCCTCGTCGGTGAAGGTGCCGTCGGGATTGAGGCAATCGGCCAAGATGTCGGCCAGCTTGCCGAGCTGCTCGGGCCGATACCGGGTTCCCTCCATGGCAAGTTTGGCCTCGGCCTGCTCGCGGGTGGCCGCATCTATCCAGGCGGGCAGCTGGTGGTAGAACTTGCGGATCACCGAGACCTGGCCGGTGCCGAGCGCGCCGTCGCGTTGGGCCGCCGCGGTCGCCGCCAGCATCGGTGCGAGCGGCTCGCCGGTCAGGCCGTGGCGGGGGCCCAAATCGCGCGCCTCTTTGATGCGGCGGGCGGCTTCGGCGCGGCTGATCAGCGTCGTCTCCGCGATCGCATGCGACAGCGTTCCGCCGAGCTCCTCGGACGGTGCTTGGCGGGCAAGGGAATTGATCAACGGATGCTCGACGGCTGGGATGCGCCGGCGCTGCTTTTCGCAACGCTGTAACACCGCCAGCTGTTGCTGCGGGTGCAGGGCGTCGAAGTTCAGCGCGCAGAGTCGATCCCACGCGGCATCGATTGCGTCGAACACCGCATCGACATCCTGCTGATCACTCGGACCCACACCGTCGAAACTAGCCGCACCCACCGACAGAAACGGCGACCCTGTGACCACTGAAACCAAAGTGGCACAAGTTTTCTCATTGGCTCCACGACGGGCTGAGGGTAAGCACCTCGACACCGCTCTCGGCGATGTGCACGGTGTCTCGACGGAATACGGCGCCGACGCCCTGCTGCCACACATACCCGGTGATCGCCAACACCATCCCGGCCTCGATCCGGTCGTGTTCGCCCGCAGCCAAGAGTGTTTCGGACACCACGGGCGGATCGAACCCCAGGCCCAGCCCGTGCGCGACCGGCATCGGCGGGATCGGTTCACCGGCCGCGTCGTATGCGGCAAGCAGATCGCGGGTGTCCGCGCCCGCCCGGCAGGCGGCAAGCATCTTGTCGTACAACCCATCCGAGCGCTCGAAGAGCGTGCGGACCTCAGCGGTGACGGTATCGCCGACCGGCCAGGTGCGGCCGACTTCGGCGACATAACCATTCGCCAGCGCACCGGCGGCAAAGGCGACGAGATCGCCCGACCCGACCTCGTGCGCAGCAGCGCGCCGCCACGGCTGTTCTCGCGACGTCACCCAGGCGGCGTCCTGGGTTGCCGGCGTGCTCACTCCGCCCGCGGCCATCGCCTCCATCATCACCCCGGCGAGTGTCCGCTCCGAAACTCCCGGCGCCAATTCGGCTAGGGCGGTGGCCATCCCGTGTTTGGCGACACGCACGGCCTGATCCATCGCCGCGATTTCATCGGGGGTCTTGACGCGCCGCGCCGCACGCATCGCGGGCTCGGCATCGACGAGCTCGGCATTGGGAAATGCCTCGGGCAGCAGTGCCGCGAAAGTCGGTGTAATCGCGTCGGTTCCGACCCGCCGCGCAGCCTCGGCGCCGTCGATCTTCTTCAGGACGTCGATGAGCGTCATCGGGTTCCAGGCCAGGCCGTACAGGTGATCGTGGCCGATCTCCTCCGGAACGCCCTCGTCGTCGGTGCTGTTGAGGTAGATGTCTTTGGTGGCGCGCACCAGTACACACATCGGCCCGAAGGGTCGGGTACCGGCTATCCACAACTGCGGGGCGCCGGTGACGTAACGGATGTTGGCCTGCCGGCCGAGCACCAGGATGTCCAGACCGTGCCGCTCCATCTGGGCCAGCGCCCGTTCGCGCCGACCGGACCGCAACGCGAGCGTATCGGGCAGGACTTCAGTGGCCATAGGGGGAATAGGGGTAGTCGGTGATCGGCGCATAGCCGTCCTCGGTGATCACGACGATCTCCTCACTGCGATAGCCTCCGGTGCCGTCCTCCCACACCACGGGTTCGAGCACCAAAACCATGCCGGGAGAAAAGACGAAGTTGTCGTCGAACTCCTCGCCGAGGTCCGTTCCGATCATCGGAGCTTCGGCGGGGTAGGTGCCGATGCCGTGGCCCAGATAGAAGTGCGGCAGCCACGGTTTGCGGCCGCCATTGGCCGCGATCGCGGCGCGCGCCAAGTCGCCCGACGTCACGCCGGCTTTGGTGACCGCGAGCACGGCGTCCAAAATTGCGCGCCACTGCCGGAATTGGTCTTGCTGTCTCGGCGTGGGCGATTCGCCGACGATCCAGGTGCGTCCGAAGTCCGAGCAGTACCCGTGATACGCGATGCTGATATCGGTCCACAACACATCGCCGGCGGCCAGTTCCCGATCGGTCGGGAGCAGCGGCAGCGCGAGGTCACCGTGCGTCGTCCATACCCCGGCCTCCCGCGAAGTCGGCATCACCTGCCAGATGGCCTCCAGCATGTTGGTCGTGGCGCCGAGTTCGAACGCGTGCCGGACGAAGCTGGCCGAAAGATCGATCTGTCGCACACCGGGTCGTAGCGCCTGCTGCACGTCGACGATCGCCTGTTCGGTGATGCGGGCCGCCCTGCGCAGACAGGACAACTCGTCGCGGGTCTTCACCAATTGGGCGGCGCCGAGCACGATCGCCGCATCCGTCGGCGGGCCGCCGGGGAACAGCGTGTCCGCCGCCCGCCGCATCGCACCGGTGAGTTCGTCGACGGCGATGTGTGCCCCCGGCCGGACCAGACCGGCCAGATACCGCGCGAAATCCCGCACGCCATAGTCGGATTCGAGATAGGCCGGGCCATGCAGATGATCGTCGGGCACGGGATATTCCAGGGACGCCCCGCTGCGGAACGGCATGAACAGGTGCGGATGCACGTCCTCGGCGAGCACCACGGCGACCGGGCGCTCCATGTGCGAGAGGCCCGCGTCCAGGAGCGGCCAGCTGGCACCCGTCGCGTATCCGACGTATCCGTTCATCAGCAAGATCAGCGCGTCGACACCGTGTTCGGCCATCGCGGACCGCAGCCGTGCTCCGGTCTCGGTGCGCATGCGTGGCCAGTCCGGCTCATCGGGGATGTCGAGCACCGAGGCGTTAGCGGTAAGTGAGTCCGTCATGCGGGGTCCCCAGGAACTCCTTGATATTGCCGCCGAGACCGCTGTTGGCCCCGGTCACTACGGCCAATCTGCCACGCCAATCTGGAACTGCCAACAGCAGTTCGGACTTCACCACGTGACGGGCAGCTCGTAGAGGCCGTAGGCCAGCGCGTCGTGCTTGAACGGAAGGTCATTCAGTGGCACGGCAAGCCGCAACGTCGGAACGCGTTGCAGCAGCGTGGGCAAGACGATCTGCAATTCCATGCGGGCCAGTTGCTGACCCACACATTGGTGACGGCCGTAGCCGAAGCCGACGTGCGGCCCGTCTTCTCGGAGCAGGTCCAGCCGGTCCGGGTTGGGGAACTGACGCTCATCCCAGTTGGCCGGGCCGACGTCCAAGATGATCCCGTCGCCGGCATGGATCGTCTCGCCACCAATCTCGATGTCCTCGATGGCGATTCGGCGCTGGCCGGTCTGGATGATGCTGAGAAAGCGCATCAGCTCTTCGACCGCGGTCGCGACGACCTTGGGGTCATCGGTGTCACGCAGTAGGGCGCGTTGATCGGGATGCTCGAGCAACGCCGCGATGCTCAGGCTGATCATGTTCGCGGTGGTCTCATGGCCCGCGATCAGCACGCCCGTGGCGAGTTGTGCCGCCTCGCGCACGCTGATCTCTTCGGCGTTGACCCGCTCGGCGAGGTCGGAAACCAAATCCTCTGAGGAATTTTGCATCTTCGCCCGAACCAGGTTGGCCAGATACTTCGCCAACGAGGCGGCGCCCTGGGCGGTGTCCTGCTCGGTCGCGTAGCGGCCCATGCCTCGCTGGGCCTGTGCCTGAAAGAATTCCGCATCCTCATAGGGCACACCCAGCAGTTCGCTGATCACCAGCGAGGGAACCGGCAGCGACAGGGTGCCGACGACGTCGCCCGGCTTCGGGCCCGCCAGCAGCGCATCGATGTGGTCGTCGGTGATCTTCTGCACCGCGGGCCGTAACGCTTCAACTCGCTTGAACGTGAACGGTTTAGACAGCATCCGGCGAAACCGGGTGTGCTCTTCGGCGTCGGAGGTGAACACCGAGCGCGGCCGCTTGTGCACCGTGGCCAGCATGCCTTCATTCCAGTGCGGATAGCCGGGCAACCGGTCGTCGACGCTGGTGCGGGAATCGGTGAACAGCGCGCGGATCGCCTCGTAGCCGTGGATGAGCCATGGGGTGCTGTCGTCCCAGATCCTGACCCTGCTCAACTGCTTGTCGGCGTTGAGTCCCAATAGCTTCGGGGGAGGGGCGAACGGGCAGCCGGGCGCCCGTGCCATCGGAAACTCCGGGATATCGGTCGCGGTGGATCCCTCGGTCATCGTGCTCCTCGGTTGTTGTCCTGCGCGGTTGCCCGTTCTGCTTGGCCGCCGGCCGCACCGACGTGCACCGGTGCGCGCCACAGGCCGACGATCGCGTCGATCAGTCCTTCGCCGGCAACCGGCCACGGCGAACGGGACCGCGGCCCATGCTCTGCCAGTGCGCCTTCGTGTTCCGCGCAGGTGTGCATGAGCAGGTTGCGCACCATCACCATCCGTTCGGCGCGCACTCGCTTGGGCAGCTCCGGTAGGCAGCGGTCGATGCCGTCGAGCGTTTTCACCAGCAACGGTGACGACAGTGCGTCTTTGGTGACCACATGTCGGTAGGTCGGATCGGCCATGGCCTGTGCGGCGAAGCGCGCGTACCACGTCGGCGATCCCAGCGCGGACAGATGATCGGTCAACGGACGCACCAATGCGCCGACCCAGTCGCGCAACTCGGTCGAATCGCCGATGGCGGACAACATCTGGGCACGCAAGTCCTCAATCGGCTCGCGATGTTTGCTTTCGATCGCGCGGAGCAGATCGATCCTGGTGCCGAAGTGGTAGCACGCCGCGGCGTTGTTGCCCTGTCCGGCCGCTTCGCTGATCTGCCGGTTCGACACGGCGTACATCCCGCGTTCGGCGAAAAGCACTTCGGCGGCCGACAAGATGGCCTCGCGGGTGCCCGTCGACCGGTCGGGGCGAGCAACCCGCTCGGCAATCATCGCCTCAGTGAACACCTAGCGCCGCGTTAAATCAAGCAATTTATTTATTGCGCGGCGCCCAGGCTAACGCGGCCGGCCAAACGACGGTTCGTCGACGGCGATTCATCGTCTCGGCGAATCTGAAAGCGGCGCAACGGGTCACCGTTTTAGCCGCCGAGTCCTTTCTTGACCGCGGCGTCCTGCTTTTGGCCGACGTCGGTGACGAAGTCCGGCGGCACGAGAGAGTTGGGCGGGCCGTCGAATTCCAATTCGACAAAGGCCTTTCCTTCGGTGAACAGCAGCAGGGTGACTCCCTTGGCCCCGTCCGGCGAGGGGCCTGAGATCGTGGTGCCCCCTGTGCCGATCTCGATCGGCTGGGGTGGCCCGTGGACGTAGCCGTCACGCGTCGACTTCGCGGATTCCAACGCGCTCTGCGCGGCGGCAGGGTCGGACAGGACCTGAATGCTGTCGATGATCACGTGCGTGCGGTCGTTGTTGCTGAAAGTCGCGGTTGCCCCCGGTTGCCCGTTGGGGTTGTTGATCGGTGCAGTGGCCGTGAAGATTTCCGGGGCGTTGATATCGCTGGCCGCGATCAGTAGCCGGGTGTAGTCGGACGCCTGGGCGCCCGCGGACGCCGACGTCGTGGTGACGCCCGCCGAACTCGAGGTTGTCGATGATGGACCCGACGACGAGGTGGCCGGCGATGATTTCGAACCGCTGTTACAGCCGACCACCGTCGCGCCCGCCAACGCCAGCGTCAGCGGCAATCCGAAGGCAAGCCCGGAGAATTTGCTCATGAACGTTTCCTTCCGCCCCCGGCTTCGACACCGCAAACGGTAATGCACCGCCAGCGCCCATGTCGCAGAATATGGTTAGCGCGCGACAGTTATCCTTCGTAACCTGCCCGGCATGGGTCGAAGGATGTTGCTGCGAGCGGCGTCGTCAGCCCGGGTAGGTCTTCGTCAGGTGCGCGATCGCGGTGCCCCAGACCGATCGCGCACCGGCGTCGCCCACGCGGTAGATCTGGACCATCGATGAGATCGCCACCGCCAGAACGAGTATCGCGACGAGTGTCCGCGTCGCGGCGCTGCTCCTGCCGGATCGGCGTTCGATCATGCGCACGACGACCAGCACGATGGCGAGCGCCAGCAATGCGGCCGAGAAATACGACATCAGGCTGCCCCGCTCGGCGTGCTCCCGCAGGATCGGGCTGGGATTTTTCTTCTGGTCGTAGAGCCATCCGCCGGCGTTGATGGTGATCGGCGTCAACACCATGGTGACCGCGGCGAGGAGCAGCGTGAGCCACATCAGCTGACCGCGCCGCGCCGCCGACCATAATCCGCAGACGATTTCCAGCAGGGCGGTCAACGGCACCAGCACCAGCACGAAATGCAGCAGCAGGGCGTGAGCCGGCATGCCATTGATGACGTTCATCAGCGTCCCCCGATGGTGGTCGCGCAGGACCTAGCCGCCGAGCCCCTTCTTGATGGCCGCATCTTGCTTTTGGGCGACGTCGTTGACGAAGTCCGGCGGGGCCAGCGTGTCCGTTGGGCCGTCGAATTCCAGCGTGGCGAGCGCCCTGCCCTCGGTGAAAAGCAGGATTACCACGCCCTTGCTGCGATCCGGGGTGTTGCCCATCAACATCGTTCCGCCACTGCCGATGGTCGACGGTTGCGTAGTGGATTCTTTGATCACGCCGCCCTGTTGTCCCTTCGCGGTGTTCAACGCGTTTGTGGCCTCATCGGCGTCGTCGTAGACCTGGATCGTCACCTTGATCGCGTGACTACCGTCGTCGTCCTTGAAGGTGGTCGCCACGCCCGGCTGGCCGTTGGGATTGCTCGTCGGGGGCGCGGCGGTGAAGGGGACCGGGGCGTTGATGTCACTGGGCTGGATGAGCAACTTGGTGTACTCATTGGGCTGCGCCGGCGCCGATGATGCCGGCGCGGAGCCGCTGGCCGAGGGCGACGAGGTCGCCGAACCCGACTTTGACGGCTGCGCCTTGTTGCTGTCGCAGCCGGCCACCGCCACCGCCAGTGCCGCCGCTGCGACACCCGCGATCACCGTTCGTGACATCCTCATCGCGTGGAGCTCCCTTCCCGGTACTGCTGGGCGACAAAGTTCGGGTTGCCCATTTCAGTCGCACAGTACAGGGCTGCGCGGCAGGGTATGCCGCGCAGCGCCTAGGGAATTACCGCCTACTCGAGTTGATCGCGCAGGGAGCTCAGCGTGTTTGCCAAGATCCGGGATACCTGCATTTGCGACACGCCGATCCGCTCTGCGATCTGGCTCTGCGTCATCGATTCGAAGAACCGCATGCGCAACACCTCGCGTTCACGCTGCGGGAGGGTTGCAACCAGCACCCGTAAGGCTTCCCGGTTGGTGATGTGTTCGATCTGTGGGTCGATATCGCCGACGGAGTCGGCCACCGAACGAGGCGTTCCCGAGCTGTCCGCGCCGAGCGGCGCATCGAGAGAGTCGAGCCGATAGGCGTCGCCCGCGACGAGGCATTCGACGATCTCCTCCCGCGGCACCTCGAGCAACTGGGACAGCTCGCCGGCGGTGGGCGCGCGCCCGAGCTGCTGGGACAGATCCGCGGTCGCCCTGCTGATCTGAACGTGCAGCTCGCGCAGCCGCCGTGGGACGCGCATCCCCCAGCTGTAGTCGCGGAAGTAGCGCCTGACCTCGCCCATCATCGTGGGCACGGCGAACCCGATGAAGCTGGGACCTTTCGCGGGGTCGAACCGGTTGACAGCATTCATCAAGCCCAGCCGCGCAACCTGGATCAGGTCCTCGAGGCCTTCGCCCCGACGGGCGAAGTGACTGGCGACATGGTCCGCCAGCGGCAGGCAGCGGGACACGATGCGTTCACGCTGGTGGGCGTACTCGTGCGATTCGGCCGGCAGCTGCTGCAGCGCCACGAACATTGCGACGACATCGTCGTACGAATCGTCGGTTTTGGTTGTGGGTGGCGGGGCCGGACGTGTTGCGGAAATAACGTTGGTCATCGGCCGACGCACTCCATGATCATTCGATGAATCGGGTAAACCAGTGCGCGAGAACAAGTTTCCATGCTGACTCTCCTAGAGTCGTGTGCACCGGGACGTTGCAGCTATGCGCAATTCTCGCCCCCACTGCATCTCGATCCGCCGGACTGTCGAATCACCAGCGCACGTAGGAGCGGGGAGCTGACTGGGGCTGATTCGCCGGAGCCATACCGAGCTCAGTAAGCCGTGCGGCTGACTGGACCGCTTTTAGCTAAACGGCGACACGTCCATAACGGACTTCATTGGAGACTATACGCCGCTGCGCTCGGCCCGGCGAGGCTTGGCGCAACAAATTCTTCTAAATTGTGAACAGTTTCCGCGGTGTACGAGCGGGGTCGCTGCAAGCCGCCGGTCCGCAGCTATGGACTCCGTCAACAGTCGGACCGTCCTCTAGCTGGCGCGTTGTGCGCCGTACCGTGGCCGACGACGAAGTGGCCGGAGCTCTGGCAAACACTTATCGCCGGTTTGACGAATGGGAGCTGCGGTGGTTGATTCTCATTTCCGATCCCGCTGGGTACTGTTCGGTTGATGTTCGTGACCTCGATCGGCGAGCTCGGCTACCGCCGATGGCGAGACCGATTCGCACGCAACGTATTACGCGGTCTTCACCGCGTCCGCTACGGGAGCGGGCGGTGAGCGGCACCGAGGTCCCGCTGGCCGGGCGCGGCATCGTGGTATCGGGCGGCAGCCGCGGCATCGGACGAGCAGTCGCTGAGCTGCTGGGCATCCTGGGCGCCGGTGTGGTCGTCAACGGGCGTGACGAGCAGGCCGTGCAGGAGGCGGTCGCAGCGATCACGGCCCAGGGCGGGCGGGCCACCGGGGTGGTCGGAGCCGCAGACGAAGAGCGCGTCGCCCACTCGCTCGTCGACGCATGCATCAGCACATTCGGGCGGCTGGACACTCTGATCAATTGCGCCGGCATCGCCGAACCGCCGGGTTCGTCCATCATGACGATCTCCCCGGCAGAGTTCGAGCGCCTGATCAGCGGCCACCTGGGCACCGCCTTTCACACCTGTCGGGTGGCCGCCCCGGTGCTGGCCGCCCAGGGGCACGGCGCCATCATCAACACCAGTTCGGTGGCGTTTCTGGGTGATTACGGCGGGACCGGCTATCCGGCGGGAAAGGGCGCCGTCAACGGGCTGACGATGGCCATCGCCGCCGAACTGAGGCAGCACGGCGTGCGGGCCAATGTGGTGTGTCCCGGCGCCAGGACACGGCTTTCCACCGGTGCGCAATACGAACGACACATCGAAGACCTGCACCGCCGGGGGCTGCTCGACGAGGTGACCATGCGGGCGTCACTCGACAGCGCTCCGCCAGAGTTCGTCGCGCCCGTCTACGCTTACCTCGCGAGCGATTTGTCGCGCGAGGTCACCGGCCGAATCTTTGTTGCAGCAGGCGGTTTCGTGGGTAGCTTCGATCGCCAAACGCCACGGCTGCTCGGCTACCGCGACCATCACCAGACCGGGCCATGGTCGGTGCGCGACGTCCACCACATGATCGGAGAGACGGGCCAGTGACGAGGCTGGCGTGCGATGCTCGCGTCGAGCCTTACGAGAGCCGCTCGGCGGCGAAGTCGGCCGCTTGGTCGACCATGCCCGCCTCGACATATTGGCGGTGGGCGGCGGGGTTGACCGCGCCGGAGCAG
The DNA here is from genome assembly GCF_059813315.1 of Mycobacterium sp. NGS11. Lineage (NCBI taxonomy): Bacteria > Bacillati > Actinomycetota > Actinomycetes > Mycobacteriales > Mycobacteriaceae > Mycobacterium > Mycobacterium sp. NGS11. The sequence continues at coordinate 41,621 of NZ_JCALEJ010000021.1, read as the reverse complement.
ACCGGGTCGCCGGGAACACACAATTCGAGCGTTTTCGCCGAATACAACGGCCCGATGTCCACCGGCGGCTGATTGATGATGCTCATGAACTGGCCCGATGGCTTGCCGAACAGCGCAACCGCGGCCACGTGGTTGGCCACTTCGGCCGGCATCGGCCGTAGTGACTGCACCAAGTGCACCCCGTCCGGGACGGCGCTCTCGGTGACGAAGCCGATCACCGCGGCGCCCTGCGAGTAGCCGCCCAGCACCATCTTCGTGCGGGGGCAGGTCGCCACCATCTGCTCGACATGACTGCCGGCGTCGCTGATGCCGTCGGCGGCCGTGGGGAAGTCGGTGGTGGCCGGGTAGTCGACCGGATACACGCCCACGGACTTACCGCCGACGTGTGAGCGCAAGGTGTCGACGAAGTTCTGCCCGATGCGCCCGACACCGGGCGGCTCGGTGGTGCCGCGGGCGAACACCACCTCGACGTCGGGGCATGGTTCTGCCGACACCGTGGCGACCGGACCGATGGGCAGAACCCAAATCGGTGACAGCACAGCACAAGTCAACACGACGAGACGATGCGCCTTCACATCGCGATCGTGCCACAGGACATCTGGGAACGCGCGTTGGGCGGTCGCTCATCGCGGAGAATGTGACGAAAGCCTCCGAGTCAATGATCGCGAGCGGCCACTAGCCCTCGCCGTGACCCTGCCGCTTGGCGCGAAGGGCGGAGCGGGCCGTGTGCAGTACCCCGCGGAACGCATGAGTGGCGGCCAGCCCGCACAGCACGATCAAGACGACGAACATCGGCAGCCAGTTGTCCCTGCTGTGGCTGACGTTCCACCAGACGATCGTGAACAGCACGGCACAGAGCAGCAGAACCGCGTCTCGCCAATTGCCGTGGTAGGAGAAGGCGGCCCTGCGCAGCGCTCGGCTACGGTCCGCGGCATCGATCAGATCATCGATGCGACCTTCGATGGCGCGCCGTAGTTCGGCGCGTCTGTCCACGTCCTCGGGGGGCAGTCGATCGAGCAGGTCCATGTCCTGCCTGATCGCTTCTCGGTAATCCGGGGCTTTGAATTGCCCCGCCGCGACCGCGAGCAGCGCACCACCGAAGATGGGTGCGCTGTTCAGCGCGACCTGTCCCAAACCCACCACGCCGCGCCTCCTTCAGTTGGTGGACAACCTTTAGTTGGTGAACCACGCCGTCCCGTTGAGGCTCGCAGAGCCGGGGAACGGCTCCGATAGGCGGGGCATGGAGCGCGACCGCGGTGACACAACGGCGTGAATGTATGGTCAGTTTCGTCGGTCCTGCCCTCCCCGGCTCAGGAGGCTTTCGAAGAGCGCCGGCGTGTTCTCGCCGCCTCCGGGGCACCCAGTGCGTCCATGGCGCGGACCATTTGCGGATAGGCGATCGCCGGCCCGATCCAGCGGGTGAGGTAGCGGCGCAGGTCGGCACCGCTGCGAGGAGGCCGGCCCGGGTCGGACAGGAAGGAATGCAGTACCCGCAGCGAGAATTCGTTCAGTTCGCCCAGGCCAGCTTCATCGAAACCGTAATGCTCCCAATCGATGTCGTAGCGATGAAGCATCGAACGGCCGAAGGCCAGCGCTGTATCGGAGACGATCGAAACCTTCTGGGCGCCGCGGTGGCGCTGGTTCAGCACGAATTCGACCTGGTTGTCCGAGGCCAGCTGTTCGACGGCGAAAGCCATTCCCTCGGTGATGGCCACCACGGGGTCTGTGACGCCCTGCAGGTGGGCCGCCATGCGATCGAGGAAGCCGTCGGCCGAGCGCATCGCGCAGGCCACCAGCAGCGCCTGCGTTCCAGGAAAGTACCGATAGACGGTCTGGCGGGTCACCCCCAGCGCCCGCGCCACGTCCGCGATCCGCATCGCCGAGCCACGTTCGTCGATGATTCTGTCCGCGGCGTCGAGGATGCGCTCGATCGCCTCCGCATCGGACGACGGCGTATTTCCTGCCCAACCGTGACTGCGCATGATTACCGGGTGGCAAACCCGTAGCCGGTGAACCCCACAGCCGGATCATAACGTCTCCGAGGCGCCATCGTTGCTGGCTAACTACGCTGGCTAACCACCGAGTGGTGCCCGCATCGCGCGGCGAGACAATATGCACATTATGTATGATCACTGCCAATCCGGGGCTCCGGCGCGACAGAGAGGCCGACCGATGCAGTACGACACGGTGATCACGAATGGGCGCTGGTTCGACGGGACGGGCGGCCCGTCGGCCCTAAGGAACATCGGCGTACGCGACGGGCGGGTAGTCACCATCGCCGAGGAGCCACTCGACACGACGGGCGCTGAGGTCATCGATGCCACCGGTCAGTGGGTGATTCCGGGCATCATCGACATCCACACCCACTACGACATTGAAACACTCTGTGAGCCGGCACTTTCCGAATCGCTGCGACATGGCGTGACGACCGTGATGCTGGGATCCTGCTCGCTGTCCACCGTGTACCTGAACAACGTCGACGCCGGCGACATCTTCGGCCGCGTCGAGGCGATTCCGCGGCGCTATGTCATCGAGCACCTCAACGAAGCCCGATCATGGAGCAGCCCAAAGGAATACGTGGCCGCACTCGAACAGCTGAACCTCGGCCCGAACATTGCGGCGTTCATCGGTCACTCCGACATGCGCGCCGCGACGATGGGACTGGACCGGGCAACCCGCAAGGACACGCGCCCGTCGGCGGCGGAGCTGGCTCGGATGGAGTCGATGCTCGAAGACGCACTCGACGAAGGCTTCGTCGGACTGTCCTCGCAGCAACTGCTTTTCGACAAGCTCGACGGCGAGGTCTGCCGATCGCGCACCTTGCCGTCGACCTACGCCAAGCCGCGCGAACTCCGGCGGCTGAACGCTATCCTGCGGCGGCGCAACAAAATTCTGCAGTCTGGGCCCGACATCAAGAACCCATTATCGATAGTGTCTCAACTGGCCACCTCGCTCGGGGTGGGGCGCCGGCGGTTGAAGACCAGCCTGCTGTCGGCCGCTGACGTCAAGTCCCTGCCGCCGGTCATCTACCTCATGGACTGGCTCGCGCGGGCGGTCAATGCCCTTGGCGCGGATTTCCGGTGGCAGCATCTGCCGGTGCCGTTCGAGGTCTATGCCGACGGAATTTCGCTGGTGATCTTCGAAGAGTTCGGGTCCGGCGCCGCCGCGTTGCACCTGCAGGACGAGATCGCCCGCAACGAGCTGATGCGCGACGAGGAGTACCGGCGCCAGTTCCGCAAGGATTACGACCAGAAATACGGGCCCAGGGTCTGGCACCGCGACTTCTTCGACGCCGAGATCGTCGCGTGCCCGGACCAATCGGTGGTCGGTAAATCCTTCGGCCGGGTGGGTCTGGATCGCGGCGGGCTGCATCCGGTCGACGCGTTCCTCGATCTGGTGCTCGAGCACGGCGACAAGCTGCGCTGGCGCACCACGATCTCCAACCACCGGCCCGAATTGCTCAAGAAGCTGGCCCAGAGCGCAGGCGTGCAGATGGGGTTCTCGGACGCGGGCGCGCACCTGCGCAACATGGCGTTCTACAACTCGGGCCTGCGCCTGCTGCGCCACGTGCGCGACGCCGAGAGGCAAGGCACGCCGTTCATGTCGATCGAGCGCGCCGTGCACCGGCTTACCGGTGAGCTCGGTGCGTGGTACGAGATCGACGCCGGCACGCTGCGCGAAGGCGACCGCGCCGACATCGTGGTCATCGACCCCGACAAGCTCGACGCGTCACTCGAGCGGTACGCCGAGCATCCGGTCCAGTCCTACGGCGGGCTGTCGCGGATGGTGAACCGCAACGACGAGACCGTCACGGCGGTCCTGGTGTCCGGGAGACTCGCCTTCGGCGCGGGTGAGGCTTCCCCGGAGTTGGGCCGGCGGCGTTTCGGTGAATTCCTCCGGGCCGGGGGCAGCCCGGCGCGAAAGCTGGCCCACACCGGTTAGGCGCACCTATTAGCTTGGGATGCCGCAACTTTCATGCCACCGATGCGCCCAGAATGAGGTTGACCGCCTCGTCGAGCTGCCCGGAGATCTCGGCGAAGCTGATGAACCGGGCGGTCATCAGCGCGCCGGAAAAGGTCATCTGCAGCGTGGATTTCACCGCTCTTGGCCAGCCCGGACCAAGCGCGGCCCCGATTCGCTTGGCCACTTCCTCGCCGATTTGTTCCCGCAGCGGTGCGACCGCCGGATCGTCGGCCATCAGCGCGGCGCCACAGGCGGCGGTCAGCTCCGGCTCATCGGCGACGACGACCGCCATGTCCCGCAGCGTGGCGCTGACCCGGGTCTTGGTCGAGTCGTTGACGTCGGTGTGTAGCGGCAGGTCGCGCAGGAACCGCAGGTACACCGCCGCTACGAGCGCGCTCTTCGACGGAAAGTAGGTATAGGCGCTGGCCGGCGATACTCCGGCGCGAGTCGCGACCGCGCGCATCGTCAGGTTCGCGTACGAGGATTCCCGCAGCTCCGTCAGCCCGGCATCGAGGACCTTGCGAATGGTCTGCCCCGGCCGACGATCCGACCGGCGGGCCGCGTTCGCGGGGGCGGTGTTCCCGGCAACGACCGGGGACGACGCATCTCTAGACACTCGTCCAGTGTAAGAACGCGGGTCGCCGCCAACAACATCCATCGAGCGCGGTCGGCGCGAACGGGGCATCCCGATACCAGACAGCTGTCCAGAAGAATTCGGGTTCTAGAGTGGCGCCCATGAGCGAAGCGGACCGGCAGCGCTGGGACGAACGGTATGCGGCCACGGGGCCGTCACCGTTGAGTTCGGTTGCCCCGCCCTCCGTTTTCGCGGGCCATGCCGATCTGTTTCCCACGGCCGGCACGGCCCTGGACCTCGCCTGCGGACAGGGCACCGGCTCGGTCTGGCTGGCCGCACGCGGCCTGCAGGTGGTGGGGTTCGACGTCTCCCCGGTGGCCATCGGCCACGCGCGGGAACTGGCCGGCCGCGCCGCGGTGGGCGATCGCTGTCGTTTCGACGTCGTCGACCTCGATGACGGCCTGCCGGCTGGGGCGCCGGTCGACGTCATCGTCTGCTGTAAGTTCCGGGACCCTCGCCTCGACCGGGCGATCATCGAACGGCTGTCGCCGGGCGGGTTGCTGGCGATCGCCGCGCTCAGTGAGGTTGGTGCCAGCCCCGGTCCCTTCCGCGTGGCGGCCGGAGAGCTACCCGCTGCCTTTGCCGGCCTGGACTTGATCGACGCCGGCGAAGGCGAAGGTCAGGCGTGGCTGCTGGCCCGGCGATGACGCGGTCTGTCCGGCGGGCTACCCGGCACTCCCTTGCGCTCGGCTCGAGCGGCGGCGATCGGGCCGTCGCGTACCGCTGCGATGAGGCATCGCCGACTCGGTCGGCGCGGTCCTCGGCGACCTGCGGGACCCGCCGCGCCGCTGCCCACCGGTCCGATGGTGCTGAGGCGCGCGCGAAGGCGCCCGGGCCGGCGCGGGGGCCTGGTATGGCGCCACCTCACCGACGAGCGCCTGCACCGCCTCCGATGCGGCAGTCACCTGCTGAGGGGCGACGTTGATACCGGCCTTGCGCATCAGCACCTGGGTGTCGCGGCGCTGCTCGGGCAGCACCACGGTGACGACGTCGCCGGCGCTTCCCGCCCGGGCCGTGCGCCCGGACCGGTGCAGATAGGACTTGTGTTCGGCTGGCGGGTCGATGTGCACCACGAGTTCGACCTCGTCGACGTGCACGCCCCGCGCGGCGATGTCGGTTGCCACCAGCACCCGGGCGCCACCCGAGGCGAACGCCGCGAGGTTGCGCTCTCGTGCGGGCTGAGACAGGTTGCCGTGCAGGTCAACTGACGGAACGCCGGACTCGGTGAGCTGCCTGGCGAGCTTGCGCGCCTGATGCTTGGTACGCATGAAGAGAATCCGGCGTCCGGTGCCGGATGCGAGCCGGTGCACGACTTCTTTCTTGGCCTCGACATTGGCGACGTGAAATACGTGATGGGTCATCTCGGATACCGGCGAGTTGGCCTCGTCGACCGAGTGCAGCACCTCGTTTCGCAGGAACCGCTTGACGAGTTTGTCGACGCCGTTGTCCAGCGTCGCCGAAAACAGCAGCCGCTGACCACCATTCGGAGTTGCGGCCAGGATCCGGGTGACGCCGGGCAGGAAGCCGAGATCGGCCATGTGGTCGGCCTCGTCGATCACGGTGATCTCGACCGCGTCGAGACTGATCAAGCGCTGCTTCATCAAGTCCTCGAGCCGGCCCGGGCAGGCCACCACGATGTCGGCGCCGGACTTGAGGGCGGCGACCTGGCGGGTCTGGGAAACGCCGCCGAAGATCGTGGTGACCCGCAGGCCGCAGGCCGTCGCCAGTGGCTCCAGGGTCGCTGTGATCTGCGTCGCTAACTCCCGGGTCGGCGCGAGGACCAACCCGGATGGCCGGGAGGGGCGCCCGTTCCCGCCCGACAGACGACTGACGAGCGGGATCGAGAAGGCCAGGGTCTTGCCGCTGCCGGTCTTTCCGCGACCGAGAACGTCGCGTCCGGCGAGCGTGTCGGGCAGCGTCTCGACCTGGATCGGAAACGGGTGGGTGATGCCGCGCTTGGCGAGCGCATCGACGAGCTGATTGCGCACGCCGAGGTCGGCGAAAGTCTTGCTGGTAGTCACTTTTCGGTGCCTTTCGGGCATCGGTGGTGCTGTGCCGCAGGCGAAAGCGCCGCGCGGCATCGGCACGAGGTGGCGAGATTGCCGGATGGCAAAATCGATCGCCGCGAGACAAGCATTGGGATGAGGAAGCGTTCCACGACGGTGTTGGCATGCGATGTCATGTAGCCAACGTTGCCGCCAGCCTAGCGCATCGGGACGCCAATGCCCTAACCAGCCGCGAAACCCCGACGGCCGACATTGCGCAACCGCAAAGCCAATTCGCAGAATGACGCTCTCCGGTAGTGTCACCGTGATGGAGCGGCGTGTCCTGGAAGCGGTCATTTATGAACGCGAACCGCCGATTGCGCGGATCATTCTCAACCGGGTGGACAAAGCCAATACCAAGGACGCCGTCCTGGTCGGTGAGGTCGACGAGTGCCTGCACGAGGCGGACCGGGACAAGGACATCAAGGTCGTCATTCTCAAGGCGAACGGCAAGGGATTCTGCGGCGGCCATGTGGCGCGCTGGGGTCCGGACGAAAACCCGTATCCCGATTTCGGGGACACGTTCGAGGACCTGTACAAAGGCACCGCCGATTTGTTTTTATGGCCGACCCTGTATCTGTGGGAATTCCCCAAGCCGACCATCTCGCAGATCCACGGTTATTGCATGGGCGGCGGGATATATCTGGGTTTGCTGACCGACTTCTGCGTCGCATCCGAGGACGCGTATTTCCAGATGCCACTTGCCCAAAGCCTCGGCGAACCGGGCGGGCACACAATGATCGAGCCGTGGCTGTTGATGAACTGGCATCGCACCATGGACTGGCTGCTGCTGGCTCCCACGTTGTCGGCGCAGCAGGCCCTCGACTGGGGCCTGCTCAACCGGGTGGTTGCACGCGACGACCTCGAGGACACCGTGGAGGAGATGGCGCGCAAGATCGCCCAAATCCCGCTAACCACACTGATGGCCGTCAAGAACAACGTGAAGCGCGCGTGGGAATTGATGGGCATGCGGGTTCATCTCCAGGTCAGCCACATCCTGACCAACATGGTGGGTGCCGCATCCGACGTGCAGGCGCGGCGGGCCGAGCTGATGCAGTCCGGCATGAAGCCGCGCGATTTCGTCGACCGCGACGAAAAATACTGCCCGCCAAAGTGAAACCAGTTTCACGGTCGGCGCTGAGCGTGAAACCAGTTTCACGCTCGGCGGGACCGTCCGCCTAGCGAGTCCGCTCGCCGGCGACCTTTCGGCCGGCGGCGTGTCGCGCCGCGACGTAGCCGAACACCATGGTGTAGGCGATGCTTCCGCCCGCGCCCAAATAGTTTCGGCCCATCACCGTCGCCGTGATGTTGCCCGTCGCGTACAAGCCGTCGATCACGCAGTCGTCGGAGTCGAGCACCTGCGCGTGCTCGTTGGTGATCACGCCGCCGCACGTCCCGACATCGGCGGGCAAGACCCGGGTGGCGTAGTACGGTGGCCGCTCGAGCGGCCCGAGCGCGGCGTTCGGGCGGTAGCCGGGATCACCCAGGCAGTCGTTGTAGGCCGACTGGCCGCGGCCGAAATCGGGGTCGAGGCCCTTGACCGCAAACCCGTTGAACCGCTTGACCGTCTGCTCGAGCGCGTCGGCGGGGACATCGATCTGTCGGGCGAGATCGGCGACGGTTGCACCGCGCAGCACCGCGCCCCGCTCTATCAGTTCCTCGGGCAGGCTGCGCTTCTTGAAGGGGTTGGCGCCCGAGACGTATCGGCGGATGTAGCCCTCGTCGAAGACCATCCAGCACGGCACCGCCTTGTTGGCGTACATGGCCTTGCCGACTTCGACGTAGGAGTTCGACTCGTTGCAGAATCTCTTGCCGGCCCCGTCGACGTAGATGGCCCCGGGGCGCTGCCGCCCGCTGCCGAGCGCCCTGGCTGCATCACCGCCGTCGGCGACGAAAATGGATGGCAGCCACCAGGCCTCGTCCAGCAGGTCGGTTTTCGCGCCCAGCCGCATCGCGGTCTCAAGCACCTCGCCGGTGTCTCCGGCATTGGCGATCGACCAGCGCGCCTCGTTGGGCTGGTCGCCGCTGTAGCGACGGCGCATGTCCGCATTGCGGCTGAAGCCGCCCGCCGCGAGCAGTACGCCCTTGCGCGCCTCGACATTCAGCGTGGTCCCGTCGCGGCAGACCCGCGCGCCGACGACACGGCCGTCCTCGACGATCAGATCGGCCATGGCCGCGTGAGTCCAGATCGGCGGGTCGCCGCGCAGGTCGATCAGCACCTTCAGCATCTGGCCGATGAGCGACGCGCCGTTGGTGAGCATTTCCCGCCGGAGCAGCCGCGCCGCCCTGGTGCGGGCGAACACCCGGGTGGCCACCGCGAAGGCTCGTGGCGACCGGTTGAAGTACTGCACCGAGCGCAACTCGTTCGTCTTGAGGACGAAACCCCCGTAGCTCTTGGCCATCGACGGCTGGACCTTGTCGCGCCAGTCTCCCAGCGCCGCGGCGTCAAACGGAACGCATTCGATGGCTCGGCCGGACTCGTTGCCGCCCTTGTGGTTCGGGTAGTAGTCGCTCCAGCCGGGGCACCGCACGAACCGAACGCCCTTACGGGCCAAAAAGTTGATCATCTCGTAGCCCGCGGTCAGGAAAGTCTCGCGGCGCGCCGGTGACGAGGCGGCCCCGATGTCGCCGACGACGTCGTCGAAGTACGCCAGGCCGTCCTCATGCGAGTCGGCGATGCCGTCGGCGCGCATCAACGGGTTGTTCGGCAGCCACACCATGCCACCGGACAGTCCGGTGGAACCGCCTACCAGCGCCTGCTTTTCGAGCACCAGGGGCTCGATGCCGGAGTCGAGCGCCGCCAGCGCCGCGGCCATGCCGCCCCCGCCGCTGCCGGCGATGAGCAGATCGACGGAGTGGTCCCACCGCGTGCTCATCGTGCCGCCCTACCGATGGCCCCAGGCGTCGAAGCGAGGCCGAGATCCACCATCGGCACGTCGATGGTGGTGTTGGTCTTCTGGATGGCGGGTACCAGCGTGTCGTACGGCAGCCCGGCGAGGAAGCCGTCGATGACCCGTTCGAAGTTCGAGATCAGTCCCTCGATTCGGCTGGACAGTCTCATGTATTCAAAACTCCTGGAGTGCAACCCTTTCTGTTGCTTAGGCAGGTTGGAGAAGTCCTGCGCGGGTATCGGCGGCCAGCGTGGGTCGTCGGGCGCCATCGGGTCCGGAGGCGTCGGTTTGGGCGTGATCTGGTCGGGTGGGATGCGGGTGAGCGACCAGATCTCGAAGAGGGTTTCCTCCGGTCCCAGCGGACGGATCCGGTAGGACGAGGCGCTGCTGTACTGCGGCAGGACGAAGTAATGCGGGAAGCAGAAATTGATGGCCTCGGTGATGCCGCGCCGCGCCAGTTCGTTGAGGTCGGGGATGTCGCAGCCCCTGGCTCGATGCCAATGCACGATGGCGTCGTTGAGGGTGGTACGCCAGACGTTCATCGCCTCGGCCGGATCGGACGGCAATTCCATGTCCTGCAGGCCTTCGGCGAGGCGGACGTCATTCTCGTGCGTCATACCGGCCATGCCCTCGCCGAGGGTGCGCATGAAATACAGGTTGGTCTGTGCCAATCCCGGTGGCTGGGCGGACGAGGCGGGCATGCTCGACGGCAGCAGTTGTGGGTGGGTCTGCGGGACGTGATACCCCTCCATGAAGGCGGCCGTCGCCAGCTTCCAGTTCACCGGCAGCCGGCACGACTGCCACCATTCGACGCGCAGCGACTCCACCTTCCAGGCGTCGTAGATCGACGCGAACGGTTCGAAGCAGTCGCGCAACGGCGGTGCGGCGTCGTCGAGGTTGATCCATGCGCAGCCGCCCCACACCTCGCATCGCACCGAGACGAGGCGAAGATCCTCCGGGTTCAGGTTGTGCTCGTCGAACTCCTCGGGCCTCAGCACAAACGTGTTACGCCCATCCATGCCCCAACACCAGCCATGGAAGGGACACACGAAGGTGCGCCGATTCCCGTTGCCTTCCACCAGCTTTACGCCGCGGTGGCGGCAGGCATTGTGATAGGCGCGCACGTTCTCGGCGTCGAGCCGCACGACGATGATGGAATCGTCGAGGATCTCGTACTCGACATAGTCGCCCGGCTTGGGGATCTCCTCGAGGCGGCAAGCCATCTGCCACACGCGCGGCCAGAGCAATTCCTTTTCGAGCGCGTAGAACTCCGGGTCGTAGTATCGCTGCTTGGGGATGCGATCGGCGGCCCGGACCGCCCACGGCACCGGAAGCGGGGTCCAGTTCACGTCCGTACTCATGGCCATCCCTCGTTCATACGATCCTCGATACCCGTCCCTGCCAGTAGCGGTCGCGGATGCGTCTCTTGTACAGCTTTCCGTTCGGGTCGCGCGGCAGCGAGTCGAATTCGACGGTGCGCGGGCACTTGTACCCGGCCAGGTGGGCCCGGCAGTACTCGACGAGTTCGGCCTCGAGCTCGGGTCCGGGCAGCACGCCGTCGGCCGGTTGCACGACGGCTTTGACCTCTTCGCCGAATTCGCCGTTGGGAACCCCGAATACCGCCGCGTCGACCAACTTCGGATGCATGATGAGCAGATTCTCCACCTCTTGCGGGTAGATGTTGACCCCGCCGGAGACGATCATGAAGGTCGAGCGGTCGGTGAGGTACAGGAACCCGTCGCGGTCGACATAGCCCATGTCGCCAAGCGATCGCCACCCGCGGTCGTTGGACACCGACGCGGTCTTGGCGGGATCCTTGAAGTATTCGAAGTCGGGCCCGCCTTCGAAGTACAGCTCGCCGGTTTCACCGACGGGAAGTTCTTGCCCGTCTTCGCCGAGCACGTGCACCGGGGCCATCGGAATCCCCACCGAGCCGGGATGGGCGAGCCAATCCTGCGGACCGATCGTGGTTCCCGCGAATCCCTCGGTGCCGCCGTAGTATTCGTGAATGATGGGCCCGAACCACTGCATCATTCGGTGCTTGACATCGACCGGGCACGGCGCCGCCGCGTGAATGACGCACCGCAAGCTGGACACGTCATAGCGTTTCCGCACGGCCTCGGGCAACTTGAGCATGCGCACGAACATCGTCGGTACGAACTGCGCGTGGGTCACCCGGTGGGTCTCGATCAGCCGCAACACCGCCTCGGCGTCGAACTTGCGCATCAGGATCGACGCCGCGCCCACCCGGTTGGCCGCCATGGTGTAGTTCACCCCCGCCGCGTGATACAGCGGCGCGGGGGACAGGTAGACACTCGAGGAGCTCATGCCGTATTTGTGGATCAGCGCCATCTCGAGCACCGACTGCGCCCAGGACCCGTTGCCGTCGACGGGAAGCGGTCGTCGCACCGCCTTGGGCCGTCCGGTGGTGCCGGACGAATAGAGCATCTCCGAGCCGTCCGATATCGGTGGGGCCTCGCCCGCCGCCGTCAGCGCGTCTTCATAGGAGCGCCAGCCGGCCAGGGGGCCGCCGACGGAGAAACGGGCGACCACCCTGGCGTTGCAATCGCGGATATGCGCAGCCAGTTCGGGCATCGAGGCATCGACGAAGACAGCCTTGGCGTCCGAGTCGTCGATGACGTAGCCGGCTTCCGCGGGGATGAAGTGGGTGTTGACCGCGGTGTAGTAGAGTCCGGAAAGTTGGGCCCCCCAAGTGATTTCGAGGAACTCCGGCCGGTTTGGCAGGACCAGCGCCACACCGTCGCCGCGGCGCAGCCCCGCCTCGTGCAATGCGGCGGCCACTCGTTGGCTGCGGGCATACAGTTCGCCGAACGAGATCGGGCCGTCGTCGGTGATCAGGGCCGGCGACTGTGCGGCTGCGATCGCGTGATCGGCGATGTTCACCAACGGTCCTAAGTCGTTGCGGCGCCGTCGGTCTGGGCGGCGGCCGCGGCCTGGCGGCGAGCCTGCTCGGACGGCAGCACCTTGTCCTTGAACACCGTCTGAATCAGCTCCTGCACATCCTTGCTGATGGAGGCGAGCGCGACGAGGTCGTTCGAGCTCTGCCAGTGCACCCGCATGCCCATCAGCTCCCAGGCGCGCTTCAGGTTGGCCTTGGTGGCCAGCAGGGTCGTCATCGGGGCCTGGGCGATGTGGCGGGCGATGGCCTCGACCCGGTCGTCGAGTTGGTCGCGCGGAACGACCTCGTTGACCAGACCGACGTCGAGAGCCTTCTTCGCGTCGATCACCTCGGCCAGGTAGAGGTAGTACGCGGCGCGCCGCCAGTTCATGAACACCCATGGCTCGATGGAACATTCACCCGACGGCATGCCGAAACCCTGCAGGGGCGGGTAGGAGAAGTACGCGTCCTCCGATGCGATGACGATGTCGGTCGTCAGTCCGTAGTGGGTGCCGCCGCCCACGCAATACCCGTGCACCTGGGCGATGGTCGGCTTGGAAAATTCCCAGAGGTTCAGGATTGGCTTGACGAAGAGGTCGGTCTGGGGTTTCCACGGCGTGCCCATCACCTTGGCGCCCTCGACGAACGACGGGTAGTCGACGGCGTTGTTGCCGATGGCGTGTCCCGAGCAGAAGCCCTTGCCGTTGGCCTTCATGATCAGCACTTTGATGTCGTAGTCGCGGTCGGCGTCGAGCAGCGCGGCGTCGACCTCTTCGGCCAGCTTCTGGTCCTGGGCGTTGGCCTTCTCCGGCCAGTTCAGCGTGACGCGGGCGATCGGGCCCTCTTTTTCGTAGATGATTCTTTCACGGGTCTCGTTGAGATCCATCCGGCTTTACCTCTCCTCGTTAGGACGTGATGACGCCGATTTCGGCGCCGATGTCGTAAATGGTCCCGACCTGGCCCGTCCAGCTGACGGTGCCGGATGCTCCGGCTTCTATCTCCTGCTCCACCTTCTCGGTGGCTATCACATAGATCGGCGTGCCCGCCTCGACATGCTCACCGGCGCCCACCAAGAGCCCGGTGAGTTCGGCTTCGGAGACCGCCACCGAGACGCGGGGGATGCGAATGATGAAGTCAGCCATGCACCTTCGCCCCCGCGCACGTGCGTTGTGCCGCTTCCACGATGCGGGCCGGTGACGGATACACCTGTGCTTCGAGCGCCGCGGCGGCCGGGTTGGGTACGAACCGTGCGGCGACCCGCTCGATGGGTGCGGCAAGTTCACCGAACAACTCGGTGGACAGGATCGCGGCGACTTCGGCTCCCGGGCCCGCGAATTGGACCGCGTCGTGCACGATGACGGCTCGGCGAGTCCGCCGGACGGATTCGACGATGGTTTCGACGTCCAGCGGCACCAGCGTGCGCAGGTCGATGACCTCCGTGCTGACGCCGCGCTCGGCCAGCGTGTCCGCGGCGGTGAGCGCGTCGTGCACACAGCGCCCGTAGCCGATCAGGCTCACATCGGTGCCGGGCCGTTTGATGTCGGCGTGGCCCAAGGGGATGGAGAAGCCGGGGTCGACGGGGACGGGCCCTTTCTTTCCCTGCAACCGGATGGTCTCGACGAACAGGCAGGGGTCGGGGTCGAAAATCGCCGACGTCAGCAGGCCTTTCCCGTCGCGCGGTGTGGACGGCACGATCACCTTCATGCCCGGGATGTGCATGAACCACGCCTCGAGGCTCTGCGAATGCGTCGCTCCGGTGGCCAGCCCCGCGTAGACCTGGGTGCGGACGGTGATCGGCGCCGACGTGCGCCCGGCGGTCATGAACCGCAGTTTGGCGGCGTTGTTGATCAGCTGGTCGGCGGCGATGCCGATGAAGTCCATGATCATGATCTCGGCGACCGGCAGCAATCCGTCGATGGCGGCACCGATGGCCGCGCCCAGGATCGCTGCCTCCGAAATCGGGGTGTCAAGGACGCGGTCGTGGCCGTACTTGGTCGACAGCCCGGCCGTCGGGCCGGACGCGCCGGGATCGGCGATGTCTTCACCGAGCAGAAATACCCGCTCGTCGGCCGCGAGCGCCTGATCCAGTGCGAGGTTCAACGCCTCGCGCATCGTCATCTCTTTGTCGTCCATCGCCAAATCCTCAGACCGGGAACCGGATTCCAGTCGCGTACACGTCCCGGTCGAGTTCGTCTGCCGTCGGCGGATCCGCGCTCATCACCGTCTGCAGGGCGGATTCCACCGTCGCCAGCGCCTCGTCGTCGATGCGCGCGAGTTCGTCTTCCCCACACACGCCTTCGGAGACCAGGTGCCGGCGGAAGCGTGGCACCGGGTCGGCGGCCATCGCCGCTTCGAGTTGATCGGTGGGGATGTACGGCATTCGGTCGCCGAAGTAGTGGCCGCGGAAACGGAATGTCACGCACTCGATGAAGGTGGGGCCCCGTTCATTCGAGCGGCCGCGGGCCCGTTGCAGCGCCGCGTCGAGCGCGGCCTTGACCGCCAACGGGTCGTTACCGTCGACGCGAACACCCGGCATGCCGTAGCCGGCGGCCCGATCGGCCACCCGCTCGAGCTTCATGGTGTCTGCTGTCGGTGTCATCTCGGCGTACAGGTTGTTCTGGCAGACGAACACCATGGGCAGGTCCCAGAGCGCGGCCATGTTGGCCGCCTCATGGAAGGAGCCGGTGTTGGTGGCACCGTCACCGAAGCTGACGACGGTGACGCGGTCGAACCCCTTGCGCTTGGCGGCCATCGCCAGCCCCACGGCCACCGGTGGCCCGGCTCCGACGATGCCGGTCGAAAGCATCACGCCCGCCTCGGGTTTGGCGATGTGCATGGTGCCGCCCTTGCCGCGGCTGGCGCCGACCGTCCGGCCCATCATCTCGCCGTAGATCTCCTCGAGCGGCACTCCCTTGCCGATGAGGTCGTGCAATCCGCGATACGTGGTCACCAGCTGGTCGTCGGGCCGCAGCGCGACACCCATCGCGGCGGCGATCGCCTCCTGACCGCGCGACGGCCAGTACACGCACATGAACTCCCCGGTGCCGATCCCCTTGGACAGCCGGTCGTCGGCCGCCTTCATCAGTACCATGAGCTCGTACAGGCGGCGTTGCATCGCGGGATCGTCGGTCATCGCGCAGTCCCGTTGTGCTGCATCCCGATTGGTGACACTGCCGTCACGCACGCGACCATGGCTTGACCTTGAGGAAACCGCCGCCGTCCACCCGGAGTTGCTGGCCGGTGATATAGCGGGCGGCGTCGGATGCCAGGAACAGCACCGCCTCGCTGATGTCCTCGGGCTCGACGTAGGGGATCGGCATCGCCTGGACGAAGGGAAAGATGGGTTCGGCGTCCTCGCGGGTCGGCTCCTTCAGGTCGGGCCGGAAGGCCCGGTACATCGGCGGGCTGTGCAACATGTCGGTGTTGACGTTCGTGGGATGCACCGCGTTCATCCGGATGGAGAACGGCGCGAGCGCCAGGGCGAAGTCGTTGACGTAGTGCGCGGCAGCCAGTTTCGCGAAGGCATAGCCGGCCCCGCCGGGGCCGCCGTCGATGCCGGTGGTGTTCATCGACGACATGAAGGCGGCGTTGGAACCGATCACCACGATCGACGCGCCGGCCTCGAGGTGTTTGAGGCTGGCATGGACGAGGTTGAGCACGCCAACCAAATCCACGTCCACCGCGTCGGCGAAAGCCTTCGGCGGCAGCCCCGCGGTCAGCGGGCAGATGCCGGCGTTGGCCACCACGACATCGAGGTGGCCGAACTCGGCGACGCCCTCGTCGATGGCCGCGGACAGGGCGACGCGGTCGCGGACGTCGGCGATCGCGGTGTACGCGCGCTGCCCCTCCTTTTCCACCAGCCGCGCCGTTTCGTCCAGGTCCTCGGGGCGGGCCAGCGGATACTCATTGGTGTCGATGTCCGTGCAGAGGTCTACGGCAATGATGTCCGCTCCTTCGGCGGCCAGCAGTCGCGCATGCGAGCGGCCCTGACCGCGCGCGGCGCCACTGATCACGGCCACCTTGCCCGTTACCCTGCCCATCGCCCGTCCTTCGTCCGAGTCTCTATGCCACGACCCGCGTTGCGGCCCAACGCCATTCGCTGCCGCCGCCGAGGTTGAAGGGGAGATGAATCGACTCCCGGCCCGGCCGCGCCGGATTGCGGCGCGCGGTCACCGCGGCGGGCGTCGGACTGAGAGCTTCGGTCGGCTCCATCGCATCTCTTCCACGAAAAACTGCGCTGACCTGCAGAGGGGCTATCACTACGCCCCAGACTAGCTAGAATATCTAAAATAGCAAGGAATGGACGCGACGAGGGAGTTGGCGATGTCTGGCGGGCGCGGCGGAGTGCTTCACGGTGTCCGGGTGGTCGAATTGGCGTCCTGGACCTATGTGCCCTCTGCCGGTGCCGCCCTATCGGACTGGGGTGCCGACGTCATCAAGGTCGAAGGAGTCGCCATGGGCGATCCCGGGCGCGCGCTGGTCGTGGGCGGGTTCACCCGGCAGGCGGCCCGCCCGGATGCGGACTTCATTCTCGAGCTGGGCAACCGCGGCAAGCGCAGCATCGCCATCGACATCAAATCGGACACGGGTCGCGAGCTGTTCGGCCGGCTGTTGGCCAGTGCGGATGTGTTCTTGACCAATTGGCTGCCCGGTGCGCTCGAACGGGCCCGGCTGACGGTCGAGGACATCCGCTCGTTCAACCCGAAGATCATCATCGCGCGCGGGACAGGCCTGGGCGTCCGCGGTCCGGATCGCGATCGCGGCGGTTTCGATGCCGCGACGTACCTGGCGCGCGGTGGGGTCGCCTATACGCTCACGCCGTTCGGAAGCGAGACGCCCGCGGTACAGGGGCCCGGCTTCGGCGACTTGCAGGGCGGGGCAACGCTGGCCGGCGGGGTGTGCGCGGCACTGTTTCACCGCGAACGCACGGGCGAACCGAGCGTCGTCGACTCTTCGCTGCTGGCGCAGGCGATGTGGTCGATAGCGCCGTCGATCTCGGCTGCGGACTTCTTCGATATCGATGGGATTCCGGGCGCCCCGCCCGGCCTGGCCATCAACCCGCTCGTCAACCGGTACAAGACCAAAGACGACAGGTGGATCCAGCTGGTGTTCTTACAGCCGGACAAATTCTGGGTGGGCTTCTGCCGGCGCATGGGACTTGCGGAACTGGCCGACGACGAGCGATTCGTCCCCTCCACCAACTTGATCGCCAACGCGGCGGCGGCGACCGAGCTGCTGGCGAAGACTTTCGCGCGTCACGACCTCGCACATTGGCAGGCGGTGCTCGAGGACGAGCCCGGTGTGTGGGGCGCGCTGGCGACCCCGCGCGAAACCCTCAACGATCCACAGGTCGAACCGAACGGATACGTCGTCACCAATGTCGACGACCACGGCGAGAAGTACCGAATCGTCGCCGCGCCAGTGCAATTCAACGAGACACCACCGGCCCCCGCGCGCGCCCCGGAGCACGGGCAACACACAGAAGAAATCCTGCTGGAACTCGACATCGACTGGGACGACATCGCGAAGGCCAAGGCGGCCAAGGCAATCCTCTAGCGGGTCCGGTGCAGCTGATTGCGCTGCTTCACAGCCTTTTTCGATACCACGTGTCGCGAATTTCTTGATGAGCAACCGATTCCGAAACGGTCACGGCCGTGTCTCAATGTCAATGGTTGACTGGCACAACGCGACAGATCCGCAAATCATTGCACAGGGCGCCTTTTGGGGATTGCGGCCGCGACGAAGCGTACCGCACACATTCCTGCCGCTGTTCGGGTAGCGGTTTCGCAAGGGCGCAGCAGGAGGTATCACACAGCATGACGACGAACTGGGTCCCCGCCCAAACTTCTTGTGGCCCGAATTCCGGTCGTATTCTCGACACCGCACGGGGCATTCTCATCGGCCTGCGCCGGTGTCCTTCCGACGCCGCGTTGGACGAATTGCACAGCGCGGCGATACGGCACAAGGTTCCGGTATTCGCCATGGCATGGGCGCTGGTCCACCTGGCGGGCGACGGCGAGAAGACCCCCAGCTTCGTCGACGCGCAGTCCGCGGCCCGTCACGAGTGGGGTGCGCTGTTCAAATCCGCCGCCCTGACCTGCTGAGGGCGCCAAGACGTTGGGGCGGCCGAGCTTCGAGGGGTTGCCCGGCCGCCGCCAACTACCACATTTCCCAACCGCGTTTGGACGACAACGCCTTGGGTTTGCAGATAGCGGCAGGCTATTTCGGCGGCGGCAGCTGACGCGGGCCATCCGGCGGATCCAATTCCGGTGGCCCATCACGCTTCGTCAGCGCCCGCCGACGGCCGCCGTCACCGGATTCCACCGACAGCCGTCGAGCATCATCGGACCGCCGCGGCAAGGGTGAACCGAAATCGCGACCCGCCAGCTGCCGGTGTTCTCGACTGCCGGGTTCATGCCGCGACGAACTGACGAATTCCGTTTCCGCCGAGCTGGTTTCAGCGCTTGCGGGGCGCCCGGACAGCCGGGTGTCCGAGGCCTCCGAGCTGACCGTCACCTTTCGGGAGCGTTTGAGGGTGAACGTTATTTCCTCGGTTTCCTCGAGGACGCCTTCGAACGCCTGGCGGGCGGTGCGCAGTGGCGCAGTCGTGGTGTCGATCACCTTCGCCACGAAGGGCGGCACCAGCGGGCGAATCCAGCGGGCCGCGGCCTTGGTGGCGTCCGGGATCGACGGGATCGACGGGGCGCTCCGTTGCTCGTGGGCTTCGACCTCTCCGGCCGGCGACAGGGGAGCAGGCAGGTTGTCCGGAACATCGGGGGCGTGGGCGATGTCTGCGGCCGGTTCCGGGGCGGGCAGTCGGGTGATCGCCCGGCTGGCCGCCTCGGCTTCGGCGGCGATCGGCAGGTACACGTCGTCGGCGCTTGGTTCGAAGGCCCGGTGCGACGGCGCGTGCACCGCAACGTCCAACGCCTCGGAGACCCGGCGGCGTTGCTGCTCGCGGTCGATCTCGGTCTGCGCCTCAATGGCAAGCCGAGCCTGCGTCAGTTGATGCTCGGCCCAGAGGATTTCGGCCTCGCGGCGCACCTCGGCGCGCTTGACCGCGATGGCGGTGTCCGCCTCGAGGTCGGCGCGTTCACGCTCGGCACGCGAATTTGCACGCCGGTCGTGGGTTGTCTCACCGCGCCACAAACCCAGGATCACCGGCGTCACATAGAGCAGGACGCACAGCGCGATCGTCGCCAGCCGCAGGGTCATTGCCCCGGCGTCGGCGGAGGTGAGGTCGTTCATCGCGACCCGACGTGCGCCCAGGCCGCGACCGGCATCCGTCACGACACCGTCTTGCGCGTTGCGCAGCGTCAGCTCTTGTCGTGAAATCGTGGCTTCCAGCTCCGGTGCGCGGCTGTCGCGCGTGGCCAACGCGGTGTCCAATTCACGCTGGGCGTCCGCGAGAAGCTGGTTGGCCGTGCGGGTTTCCGGCCCGGCACCGGGATCACCGGTGATCCGGGTCTGCGGGCAGCCGGGCGTGGGATGGTATTCGCAGCGGGCGACGACCAGGGCCTTGTCCTGACGGTCATGGGCCTGCGCGACCGCGTTGTCCAGCCCCGAGCGGGCAGCCCTGGATTGCTGCAGGGACGCCGACGCCTGCGCGACGGCGGGGGCCGATTCGGCGCTGCGCAACGCTCGTTCGTCGAGGCGATGGGCTATCGAGCTGGAAAGAATGACCAGTGCCGCAAGCTCACCGACGACGACTCCTGCGGCCGCCGCCACCGCGGCGCGGCCCACGACACCGGGGCGGGTCCGTTGCGGCCCCGGGATGGTGGCACGGGCGACCGCGCCGACCAGTAGGCCGAAGACGAGGGTGAGCGGCACGACGGCCGGCAGCGGCCAGCGAGCCGACTCGCTGATCGCCAGGGCCGCGACCAGCCAGGCCAGCACCGCACCCGACAGCACGACCGCGCCGGCGACCGCGTGGGCGGACCGTTCGTGACGCTCACCCAGCTCGCGCCGGTGTCCGCCACCGAGCCAGATGAGGACCCCCGCCAGGCCCGCGCGTTGTTCAGTTACTTCCTGGGGCATGGGACTGAGAAACACCTCCACCATCAAGCCTCGCAGGCCACCGCCCGACACATCGAATCGAAGCGCCTCGTCTGTGATGCGCTTCACAAATCCGCTGGAATCGACGCAGATCGCCCCCGGACACCGATCGGGTTTGCTGATCCTTCCGGAAAGTGGATCTGACGCGCGATTCGTGCGACGCGACCAGATCAGCGGCCGTTCCGGCAGGCGACATGAGACGGTATAAGCCTATGACGAACCACGATTATGTCACCTACGAAGAGTTTGGCCGCAGGTTCTTCGAGGTCGCCGTCACTCCGGAGCGGGTCGCTGCCGCGTTCGCGGACATCGCCGGCAGCGAGTTCGCGATGGAGCCGATTGCCCAGGGGCCGGGGCGAATTGCCAAAGTCAGTGCCAACGTCAAGATCGAAGAGCCCCGGGTAACGCGCCGGCTGGGCGAGGCCATCACGTTCGTCATTCACATTCCGCTTTCGATCGATCTGCTGGTCGACCTATGGCTCGACAAGCAGCGCTTCATGGTCTCCGGTGATATTCAATTGCGCGCGACCGCGCGAGCGGCCGAACCGTTGTTGCTGATCGTCGACGTCGCCAAACCGCGGCCTTCCGATATCACCGTCAACGTCTCGTCGAAGTCGATCCGTGGCGAGGTGCTGCGAATCCTTGCCGGCGTCGACGGCGAGATCCGTCGATTCATCGCGCAATATGTCGCCACCGAGATCGACGCGCCGCAATCGCAGGCGGCGCAGATCATCGACGTGTCCCAGCAGCTGGAGCAGGCCTGGCCCTGAACGGACCGGCACAGGAGTACGTGCGGCGGCGTCGGGGTACCCAGCCAAGGTTGTGCGTTCTGATCGCCAGGGAGGAAGACGTTGGCTCGCGTAGATGTCTCGGTGTCGTCGCAGGTGGAACCGGAAGCCGCATGGAAGCTGGCGTCCGACCTGGATCGATTCGACGAGTGGATGACGATTTTTGCCGGGTGGCGGGGTCCGGTGCCCGACACGATCGAAGAGGGCACATGTGTGTCGTCGTGCGTCAAGGTCAAGGGCTTCCGCAATGTCATTCACTGGAAGGTCACCCGATACGACGAGCCCAAAGCGATCGAGTTGCAGGGCCGCGGGCGCGGCGGCATCCGCCTCACGGTGGCGATGACCGTGACCGATGATCACCCCGGCTCGACGTTTCACCTCACCGCCGACCTCGGTGGCGGGTTGCTCGGTGGGCCGGTCGGGGGCTTGGTCGCCCGCGTCCTGCGCTCCGACGTGCAGAAGTCCGTGAACAACCTCGCGGCACTGCGTTAGCCGCTGCGTCGGCGGATTCGGCGGCCGAGCACCCAGTTCCGTTCGGCATCGCGGACTCGCCTGCGGTCCATCGCAAGCCAGGACAGCCCGGCACCGAACGCGAGCATGGAGACGATGGCGGAAACAACCCCCGCGTGGGCCTCGCCGAGGGCGAAAGTGGTCACGCACACGGCGAACGCCAGTGCCGCCGCCGCGACGACGAGGAGCCCGGCTGTGCGCGCCTCGGCCGATCGGTGGACGTCGCGATCAGCGGTCCGCTCGTGGTCGACAGGGCTGTGCCTCATCGGCGTCTCCTCTGCTGTCACATCCGTTACGACCGATGTGTTGGAGCTACCCGAAAGGCCGTTGGGACAAACGACTTGGCGGAGGTGGGTGCGGCCGCGGCTCAGAGAGTTTGGTGACGCCCGAAGTACTTGTGGTCTTCGCTGTAGCCGCCATAACCGCTGCCGATGTCGTGGTAGTCGGCGACGAACTCGATGCCTTTGATCCACTTCACCAGTTTGAAGCCGTGCTGCAATTCGTTGCGCAGCCGCAGCGGTCTGCCGTGCATGTACGGGAGCTGCTGGTCGTTCATGTTGTAGGCCAGCATCGTCATGTGGTGGTCCATCTGACCGATGTGATGGGCGTTGTAGTAGATGCCGCCCGTGGCGCCCAGGCCCATCGAATAGAAGACCGCCCATTTCGCTTCGGGCAGCGGTTTGACGATGTCCATGATCGTTTTCATCTGCACGCCACCCCATTTGGCGACGCCCGACCACGCCTGGATGCAGAAGTGCTGGCTGATCTGTTCGTGGTAGGGCAGCGCCATCAGATCCTCGAGCGAGAATTCCATCGGGTGCTCGACCAGACCGTAGACCTTCAGCCGCCAGTCCTTGAAGTCGTCACGCTCGAGTTCCTTGTACTCGACGGTCTCCGGCAGGCGGCCGTTGCGCCAGTGATGCGGCGAGATGTCTTTTTCGGTGAAGGCGCCGGGCTTGGGGTCCAGCCGCTCGAGCACCCGCTGGAACGGTCCCACGAGGGCGTATCCGACGCGCTGAACCACCCGGGGGTGCTTGATGGTGAACGGAGTGGCCCACACCCAGGCAACGGCCGTCACCACCATCGCCGCCGCGAAGATCCAAAAGCCCATCCAGCCGTTGTCGTCGCGGGCGGCGAACATGTGGTTGAGGTTCTTCAGCGCGCTGGTCGCGAACACCAGCGTGACGTGCACGATGATGAAGAACAGGAAGTACACCAGCACCAGGAAGTGCAGCGAGCGGGCGTGCTGAATGCTCAACCGCTTACTGAGCCAATGGACGCGCTGCGACAGCGCGGGCGACATGCCCAGGCCGGTGATCAACGCTGCCGGCGCGGCGATGAAGACGGTGGTGAAGTACGCCAGCACCTGCATGCCGTTGTAGGCGACCCAGCCGTTATCGGCGGGCCAGTGCTCCACGGACAGGTATTGAATCGCCACCGAAAGCGCATTGGGGAACACGTCCCAGCTGGTCGGCACGATGTGCCGCCACTGCCCGGTGACGAACAACAGAACATAGAAGACCAGGCCGTTGACCAGCCACAGCACGTCCATGCCCAGATGCCACCAACGGGCCAGGCCGATGGAGTGCCGGAACCCGGGCAATCCCAACTGCGGGGGCAGGGCGACGGTGTCGGCGTTGGCGGTCCACAGCTCGTCGTCGGGCACCGGAGGCCCCACGCGCAGCCACTCGTCCTTGCCGGGGGTGGCGTTGCGGCTGAAGTACAGCCGAGGGTGGTCACACAGGATCTGGATGCCGGTCCTGATGATGAACATCATCATGAACAGGTTGAAAAAGTGCGTCCAGCCCAGCCAGGCGGGCACGCCGGGCACCTTCGCGGGGATGTCGGCGCCGGGATAACGATGAATGAATTCCTGCACCGAGGGCATGTTGTACAGCCCTTTGCCGATGGCCACCGCCGCGACCAGGACGGCAAAGCCGATGGGAATGAGCCACAGGAGGTTGAACCACTTGTCGCGGCCGACTCGCAGCTTAGGAGCGGTGGCCCGCCGGGTGAGATCGAAGCCGCCGCCGTAGTGCTCCACGTCGATGACGTCTTCGGCGGTGTGTATCTCGTTGCGGAAGTCCGGGATGGACGTCAGCGGCGTGCCCACTGCCAGGGCCGATACCGAGCCGCCCTGCGCTGCCCGCCCTCCACCGGTCCCCGCGGAATCAACGGTGTTCGTCACGCGGCCGAAATTACACGAATCGACCTGGACTAATTGGAGTAGGTCGGGAACGGGGGCCATGGTCGCGGCGCCCGTGCGGGCAGGAATGGCCAGGTAACGCGCGGCGCGCTCAGAATTCCGCGGGCCCTCGGCAGCACTAGCCGCATCTACCCCAAGAAAGCGGCGATTTGCGCCGCAGATAAGAACCGATGAGTTTTGCTGTGAGTGTGCGCATAATCTGCTGCCAACACGCTAGGCGGGGTCATGCGGCAGCAGCCGGCGCACCGGGCGGGTTTCGATGGCGTTGACCGTCAATGCCCTGCGGCTGATCCGCCAGCCCGCGTCGGCCAGCAGATACTCGTCGTCGTAGCGCAGGTGCCACGCCACGTCCACCAGCTCACCGTCGCGCTCGTTCCAGTGGTGCGCGACGGCGGCGATCCGCCCTCGGGCGGTGCCGGGTTGCGCGGCCGCGTCGTACACCTCACCGATGATCGCGTGCTCGGTGCGGGCGACCGCGGCGACGGCCGCGACCGCAACGGCGATGGGCTGGCGGCCGCGATGCGACCGGACCGGCCGCAGGTCGGCCGGCGGTGCGGGCAGCACCAGCTCTGCATCGTCAACGAAAAGCTCTGCAACGGCGGTGAATTCGCGATCATCGACGTAGGCGGCGTATCGGTGCACCAGATCGCTCAGCGCGGCGCGCTGTTCGGCCGAAAGCGTCATGAGCTCAAGGACAGCCGTTGCGCACAGGCCGACAACACGTCCTTCGCGTGCTCGATGTCGGTGGTCGGCGGCATGGCCAGCACCAGACGATCGGCGCCCTGGTCCACGAGGGCCGCCGCGCGCTCGGCATCGATCTTGGTGACCGCGTGGCCCAACGACACCTCGAGGGCCGCCGGATCACGGTCCGCCGAGGATGCCTCGTCACGCATGAGCGCGATCAGCGACGCGAGCCGGGGCCCGGTCACCCCCAGCGGTTGGAAGCCGTCGCCAAGGCGTCCGGCGCGGCGTGCGGCCGCTCGGCTGTGACCACCGATGTGAATCGGGAGATGCTCCGCCGCAACGGGTTTCGGGTAGCACATGACGTTCTCGAAGTCGAAGAACTCGCCCGCGAAGGACGCCCCGTCGGGCCGCTGCGCCCACAATTCCCGCATGACGGCCAGCTGCTCGTCCGCCCGCCGGCCCCGGCTCTCGAAGTCCACATCACAGGCGGCCAGCTCCTCCTTCAGCCAGCCCACGCCCACACATAGGCGCAGCCTGCCGCCCGACAGGGCGTCGACGGTGGCTGCCCGCTTGGCCAGCACCACCGGGTGGTGGTTGGGCAGCACCAGCACGCCGGTGGCCAGCCCAAGGCGGCTGGTGTGGCCGGCCAGAAACGCAAGCAGGTCAAGCGGATCCGGGATGGGGCAGTCCGGCGCCAGGCCGACGCGTCCCGAATTGTCGTAGGGATAGACGCTGTCGTAGCGGGTGACCAACACGGTGTGTTCCACAGCGACGATCGATTCGAATCCGCACGCTTCGAGGTGGCGCGCGAAGGCCACCATCCAGTCGGGGTCCGCGGTGACACCGTCGCCGACCGGGGCCACGACTGAGACCTTCATGGTTTTCGAAGCTAACAAGGCTCGAGCCGGGACGACTAGCGGGCCGCGCTTTCCGCGGCGACGGGCGCGATCGCCGCACGCACGGCTTCGGCGAGCGCGGCGGTGCGGCGATCGGCGAACACGTCCTCGAGCAGCACCGCGCGACCGTCGGGACCGGTCAGCGGCACCCGCCAGTTGGGGTATTCGTCGGTGGTCCCGGGCTGATTCTGGGTTCGGCGGTCACCGACGGCGTCCGTCAGCGCCACTCCCAGCAGCCGCGACGGCGTCCTGCCCAGATAGCGGTACAGCGCCACTATGACCTTTTCCGAGACCTGCTCGGGGTCGTCCTCGCCGTCACCGAGCAACCCGACGCGTCGCAGCTCGGCCATCCACGCCGCCAGCTCGGTCCGGTCGGACTCGAGCTCCTCCTCCACCGGACGTGTCAACAGACCCAGCGAATCACGCAGTCGCACATGGTCTCCCGCGAGATAGCCGGCGGACGGAGGCAGGTCGTGCGTGGTGACCGAGGACAGGCAGTACTCGCGCCAACGCTCGGCCGGAAGCGGGCCGCCGTTACCGTCGCGGTCCAACTCGAACCAGAGGATCGAGGTGCCGAGCAACCCACGCAACAACAGATAATCGCGCACCCACGGCTCCACGGTGCCGAGATCCTCGCCGACGACGACCGCGCCGGCGCGGTGCGCTTCCAGCGCGACGATGCCGATCATGGCTTCGTGGTCGTACCGGACGTAGGTGCCTTCGGTCGGCGGGCTACCCCGCGGAATCCACCACAGCCGGAACAACCCGATGATGTGGTCGATGCGCACCCCGCCGGCATGGCGCAACACCGCGCGGATCAGCGCACGAAAAGGCCGATATTCGTGCTCGTCCAACCGATCTGGGCGCCACGGCGGCTGCGACCAGTCCTGGCCCAGCTGGTTGAACTCGTCCGGCGGTGCGCCCGCGGTCACGCCCAGCGCCATCACGTCCTGCAGCGCCCAGGCGTCGGCTCCATTGGGGTGCACGCCGACGGCCAGGTCGTGCATGATGCCCAACGACATGCCCGCCCGGATCGCCTGTGACTGCGCCGCGGCAAGCTGCTCGTCGAGTTGCCACTGCAGCCAGCGATGGAAATCGACTGTGTCCGAATGCTTTTTGACGAAGTCCGCGACCCCGGACGCGTCCGGGTGCTGTAGCGCCTCGGGCCAGGAATGCCAGTCGGCGCCGTACCTTTCGGCCAGCGCGCACCAGGTGGCGAAGTCGTCGAGAGCGCGGCCCTCCCGGTCGCGAAACGCGGTGTAGGACAACTCGCGACCCGCCGACCGCGGTTCTGAGTGCAGCAGCTTGAGTGCCGCCCGCTTGGCCGCCCATGAGCTGTCGCGGTCGATGGCGTCGACGCGGGCGGCGCGCTGCTGCACCTCGGAGCGCAGCCGCCGCACCCGGCTGCGCTTGGTCAGGTCGGCGAATTCGGGGATCGCCTCGACGTGCAGATAAATCGGGTTGACGAAGCGCCGCGAGGTCGGCAGGTACGGCGACGGTTCCATCGGCTTGGTCGGGGCGGCCGCGTGCAGGGGATTGACCAAGAGATAGTCGGCGCCGTGGCGCGACGCCGACCAGACCGCCAGGTCGGTCAGATCGGTCAGATCGCCGACCCCCCACGACTGCCGTGACCGCACGCTATAGAGCTGGGCGGCCAGGCCCCACGCGCGGCGGGCGCCGAGCCGCTCCGGCAGCCCGAGCCAGTCCGGCGTCACGATCAGCGCGGTGCTGGTCTCGGTGTCGCCGGAGCGCAGGTGTACCCGGTGATAGCCCAGCGGCAGATGGGCCGGCAGCAGGAAGCTCGCCTCGCCGACCCAGCGGCCGTCGAGGTCGAACGGCGGGGTGAAGTTGTCCACCTGTTCGACGTCGGCGCGCGTAGTGCCGTCTTCGAGCTGCAACCACACCTCGGCGGGGTCGCCGTGGGTGACATGCGCCCAGAATCGGATCGGCTCGCCGGTGCGCCCGACGATGGTCGCCGGCAGCGGGCGCGCCCAGTGCGACCGCAACTTCGCGGTCAGCGCGACGTTGCGCTCCTGTTCGGTGTCGGCCGCGACGCCGAGCGAAGCCAACACGGCCTTCAACGTGGCCTCGGAAACCCGCACTCGCCGGCCGCTCCAGTCCTCGTAATCCGTCGCGATGCCGTATCTGCGGGCCAGTTCGATCAGCGACGGCGCGAGTTCAGTCATACCGCCATCTTGCTGCCAGGATTCGCGGGCCGGCGACTCGGACCCGGCGCAAGTTAGCGCATTGTTTGCTGGGCGGTGGCCTGCCATTCATCGAAGTCTTCTGCGGGCGACGGGGCTCTGCGCTCGACAGGACGAGAGGCCGCGCGGCCACTACGATGCTTCGAGGAGATGACAAGGAGCCGTGAGCTCATCCGTGGGGGAAAAGAAACTGCCAGCTCAGTGCCGTCTGGCGCGGCCACCCTCGCTGGGCTCCGGGCGCGGTGGGCGCGGCCGGATTCGGGTGCACGAAGAGATGTAGACGTGAACGGCTTTGTTGCCGCGTGGCGAGGTCCGCGCAGGTGCCTTAACGTTGTCATGTAATTCGCGCTGGATCAGTTCAGCAGGGACAAATATTCAGACGCATCAGCAGACCGGATGGTGAATTAAGTGGCGGAAGAGAGTCGCGGGCAGCGCGGGTCGGGGTACGGCCTCGGGTTGTCGACCCGGACCCAGGTGACCGGCTACCAGTTCCTTGCGCGCCGGACCGCGATGGCACTGACCCGGTGGCGCGTCCGCATGGAGGTCGAGCCGGGCCGGCGGCAGAACCTGGCCATCGTGGCATCGATCTCGGCCGCCCTGGTGATCTGCCTGGGCGCGCTGCTTTACTCCTTCATCAGCCCGGCGGGCCAGATCAACGAGTCGCCGATCATCGCCGACCGCGACTCGGGCGCGCTCTACGTCCGCGTCGGCGACAAGTTGTACCCGGCCCTGAACCTGGCGTCGGCCCGCCTCATCACGGGGCGCCCCGACAACCCCCACCTGGTCAAGGCCAACCAGATCGCCACCCTGCCGCGCGGTCCGATGGTGGGCATTCCGGGCGCGCCGTCGAGCTTTCACCCGACCAGCCCCACCGCGTCTTCCTGGTTGGTCTGCGACACCGTGGCGAATTCGACCGGCGCCGGCGCACCGTCGGGTGTAACGGTGACGGTGATCGACGGCAATCCCGATCTGAGCAACCACCGGCGGGTGCTCACCGGGTCGGACGCGGTGGTGCTGAACTACGGCGGGGACGCGTGGGTGATCCGCGACGGGCGCCGGTCACGCATCGACGGGTCGAACCGATCGGTGCTGCTGCCGCTGGGGCTCACCCCGGAGCAGGTCAGCATGGCGAAGCCGATGAGCCGCGCCCTGTACGACGCCTTGCCGGTGGGTCCGGAGCTGACGGTGCCGCAGATCCAGAATGCCGGCGCCGGGGCGTCGTTCCCGAACGCGCCCGGCCCGATCGGGACGGTGATAGTCACCCCGCAAATCAGTGGGCCGCAACAGTATTCATTGGTGTTGGCCGACGGCGTGCAGACGCTGCCGCCGCTGGTGGCCCAGATCCTGCAGAACGCCGGACCGGGCAACACCAAGCCGGTGACGGTCGAACCGTCCGCGCTGGCGAAGATGCCGGTGGTCAACAAGCTGGACCTGTCGTCCTACCCGGATGCACCGCTGAACGTGATGGACATCCGCGAGAACCCGGCGACCTGCTGGTGGTGGCAGAAGACCTCCGGTGAGAACCGGGCCCGCGTACAGGTCATCTCCGGCGCGACCATTCCGGTCGAGTCCAAGGACGTCAACAAGGTGGTGTCGCTGGTCAAGGCGGACACCACCGGACGCGAAGCGGACCAGGTCTTCTTCGGGCCCGACTACGCGAACTTCGTGGCCGTCACCGGAAACGACCCCGGCGCGAAGACGACCGAATCGCTGTGGTGGGTCACCGATGCGGGTGCGCGCTTCGGGGTCGACGACACCCGTGAGGTGCGAGAAGCGTTGGGCCTGAAGACGAAACCGGGCCTGGCGCCGTGGGTGGCGCTGCGGCTGCTCCCGCAAGGACCGACGTTGTCGCGAGCGGATGCGCTGGTGGCCCACGACACGCTACCGATGGATATGTCCCCAGGAGAGTTGGCGGTACCGAAGTGAAACGTGGATTTGCGCGGCCGACGCCGGAGAAGCCCCCGGTAATCAAGCCGGAGAACATCGTCCTTCCGACGCCGCTGAGCATCCCGCCGCCCGAAGGCAAGCCCTGGTGGCTGATCGTGGTCGGCGTCGTGGTGGTCGGCCTGCTGATCGGCATGGTCGCCATGACCTTCGCCAGCGGCTCGCACGTGTTCGGCGGCGCCGGCTCGATCTTCCCGATCTTCATGATCGGTGGCGTCGCGATGATGATGTTCGGCGGCCGATTCGGCGGCCAGCAGCAGATGAGCCGGCCCAAGCTGGACTCGATGCGCGCCCAGTTCATGCTGATGCTGGACATGCTGCGGGAGACCGCCCACGAGTCGGCCGACAGCATGGACGCGAACTACCGCTGGTTTCACCCGGCTCCCACCACGCTGGCCGCCGCGGTCGGATCGTCGCGGATGTGGGAACGCAAGCCCGACGGCAAAGACTTGAACTTCGGCGTGGTCCGCGTCGGCGTCGGTATGACGCGTCCCGAGGTGACCTGGGGCGAGCCCCAGAACATGCCGACCGACATCGAGCTCGAGCCGGTGACCGGTAAGGCGCTCCAGGAGTTTGGTCGTTATCAGAGCGTCGTGTACAACCTGCCGAAGATGATCTCGGTGCTGGTCGAGCCCTGGTACTCGCTGGTCGGAGATCGCGAGCAGGCGGCGGGACTGATGCGGGCGATCATCTGCCAGCTGGCGTTCTCGCACGGGCCCGACCACATGCGCATGATCGTGGTGAGTTCGAACCTGGACGACTGGGACTGGGTGAAGTGGCTGCCGCACTTCGGGGACCCCCGCCGCCAGGACGCCGCGGGCAACGCGCGGATGGTCTACAGCTCGGTGCGCGAGTTCGCCGCCGAGCAGGCCGAATTGTTCGCCGGCCGTGGCTCTTTCACGCCCCGGCACGCCAGTTCGTCGGCCCAGACCCCGACGCCGCACACCGTGATCATCGCCGATGTCGTTGACCCGCAATGGGAGTACGTGATCAGCGGCGAAGGCGTCGACGGCGTGACGTTCTTCGACCTCACCGGTTCGGCGATGTGGACCGCCGTCCCGGAGCGGACGCTGCGGTTCGACAAGAAGGGTGTGATCGAGGCGCTGCCCCGCGATCGCGACACCTGGATGGTCATCGACGAGAAGCCGTGGTTCTTCGCCCTCACCGACCACATCAGCATCGTCGAGGCCGAGGAGTTCTCGCAGAAGCTGGCGCGCTGGCGGCTCGCCGAGGCGTACGAGGAGATCGGCCAGCGGGTGGCGCACATCGGCGCCCGAGACATCATGGCCTACTACGGAATTGACGATCCGGGCCGCATCGACTTCGAGGCGCTGTGGGGTAGCCGCAACGACTCGATGGGCAGGTCGCGGTTGCGGGCGCCGTTCGGTGTTCGCTCCGACAACGGCGAGCTGCTGTTCTTGGACATGAAGTCGCTGGACGAAGGCGGTGACGGTCCGCACGGCGTCATGTCCGGTACGACGGGTTCGGGTAAATCGACCCTGGTGCGGACGGTGATCGAATCGCTGATGCTCAGCCACCCGCCCGAAGAGCTGCAGTTCGTGCTGGCCGACCTCAAGGGTGGGTCGGCCGTCAAGCCGTTCGCCGGGGTGCCGCACGTGTCCCGGATCATCACCGACCTGGAGGAAGACCAGGCGTTGATGGAGCGCTTCCTGGACGCGCTGTGGGGTGAGATCGCCCGCCGTAAGGCGATCTGCGACAGCGCCGGTGTCGACGACGCCAAGGAATACAACTCGGTGCGCAGCCGGATGCGGGCGCGCGGCCAGGACATGGCCCCGCTGCCGATGCTGGTGGTCGTCATCGACGAGTTCTACGAGTGGTTCCGCATCATGCCGACGGCGGTCGACGTCCTCGACTCGATCGGCCGTCAGGGCCGCGCGTACTGGATCCACCTGATGATGGCGTCGCAGACCATCGAAAGCCGCGCCGAAAAGCTCATGGAGAACATGGGTTACCGGTTGGTGCTGAAGGCGCGCACCGCCGGTGCGGCGCAGGCGGCGGGCGTGCCGAACGCGGTCAACCTGCCCGCCCAGGCCGGTCTGGGCTACTTCCGCCGCAGCCTGGAAGACATCACCCGGTTCCAGGCCGAATTCCTCTGGCGCGACTACTTTCCGCGCGGCCTCACCGACGACGGAGAGGAAGCGCCGGCGCTGGTGCACAGCATCGACTACATCCGTCCGCAACTGTTCACCAACTCGTTCACCCCGCTGGAAGTCAGCGTCGGGGGACCGGACCTCACCGCCCCGGCGATCCCCGCCGACGGCGACGCGCTGCCGATCGAGGCGGCCGAGGACGACGACTCCGAAGGGATCCGTACACCCAAGGTCGGTACGGTCATCATCGACCAGCTGCGCAAGATCGACTTCGAGCCGTACCGGCTGTGGCAGCCGCCGCTGAGCCAGCCCGTCGCCATCGACGAACTGGTGAACCGGTTCCTCGGGCGCCCCTGGCAGCAGGACTACGGCACCGCCCTGGACCTCGTCTTCCCGATCGGCATCATCGACCGTCCCTTCAAGCACGACCAGCCGCCGTGGACGGTCGACACCTCGGGGCCCGGTGCCAACGTGCTGATTCTGGGTGCCGGCGGTTCCGGCAAGACCACCGCGCTGCAGACGCTGATCTGTTCGGCGGCGCTGACCCACACTCCCGAGCAGATCCAGTTCTACTGCCTGGCCTACAGCAGCACCGCGCTGACCACGGTCGCCCACCTGCCCCACGTCGGTGAGGTGGCCGGCCCGACCGACCCCTACGGCGTCCGCCGCACGGTGGCCGAGCTGCTGGCCCTGGTGCGGGAGCGCAAGCGCAGCTTCCTCGAGTACGGGATCGCCTCGATGGAGGTGTTCCGCCGGCGCAAATTCGGCAACGAGCCGGGTCCGGTGCCCAACGACGGGTTCGGCGATGTCTACCTGGTTGTCGACAACTACCGGGCGCTGGCCGAGGAAAACGAGGTGCTGATCGAGCAGGTGAACGTGATCATCAACCAGGGCCCCTCGTTCGGGGTGCACGTGGTGGTCACCGCCGATCGCGAGTCGGAGCTGCGGCCACCGGTGCGCAGCGGTTTCGGCTCCCGGGTCGAGTTGCGGCTGGCCGCCGTGGAAGACGCCAAGCTGGTGCGGTCCCGGTTCGCCAAGGACGTTCCGGTCAAGCCGGGGCGCGGCATGGTCGCGGTCAACTATGTCCGCCTCGACGCCGACCCGCAATCCGGTCTGCACACCCTCGTGGCGCGTCCCGCGCTGGCCGCCACGCCTGACAACCGGTTCGAATCCGACAGCGTCGCGGAAGCCGTCAGCCGGATCACGAGCGGCCATGCTCCGCCGGTGCGCCGGCTGCCGGCGAGGTTCGGGGTGGAACAGCTTCGCGAGCTCGCCGCGCAGGACACCCGCCAGGGCGTCGGCGCGGGCGGAATCGCTTGGGCCATCTCGGAATTGGACTTGTCACCCGTCTACCTCAACTTCGCCGAGAACGCGCATCTGATGGTGACCGGGCGTCGCGAATGTGGGCGGACTACAACACTGGCCACGATCATGTCCGAGATCGGGCGACTGTACGCGCCCGGGGCGACCAGCGCACCGACGCCGCCGGCCGGGCAGCCTTCGGCCCAGGTGTGGCTGGTGGACCCGCGTCGTCAGCTGCTGACCACGCTTGGCTCCGACTACGTGGAGAAGTTCGCCTACAACCTCGATGGCGTGCAGGCGATGATGGGCGAACTGGCCGCCGTCCTGGCCGGCCGCGAGCCGCCGCCGGGGCTGTCCGCCGAGGAGTTGTTGGCGCGGAACTGGTGGAGCGGGCCGGAGATCTTCTTGATCGTCGACGACATCCAGCAGCTGCCGGCCGGTTTCGACTCGCCGCTGCACAAGGCCGCGCCCTGGGTGACCCGGGCCGCCGACGTCGGCCTGCACGTGATCGTCACGCGCACGTTCGGTGGCTGGTCTTCGGCCGGCAGCGACCCGATGTTGCGGGCGCTGGCGCAGGCGAACGCACCGCTGCTGGTGATGGACGCCGACCCCGACGAGGGATTCATCCGCGGCAAGATGAAGGGCGGTCCGCTGCCTCGAGGCCGCGGCCTGCTGATGGCAGAGGACACCGGCGTGTTCGTTCAGGTCGCGGCGACCGAACTGCGCAAGTAGGGCTGGAGCCGCTGCGCGGGGCGGCCGGGTGGGACCGAGGTTCAGCCCCAGCGCAGCGGCAATTCCTTGAGCGCGAAACTCTTTGACGGGTAATTGATCACGGGGGAGTAGTCCTCCGGCAGCTCGAAATCCGGGATCTGGGTCAGCCATTCCGCGACGACCACAGTCAGCTCGATGCGGGCCAGATGGGAACCCAGGCAACGGTGCGGCCCACCGCCAAACCCCCAGTGCCGGTGGACCTTTCCGTCCATGTTGAGTTCGTTGGTGGACATTGGGTCGCTGTCGTCACGGTTGACCGCGGCCATGCACAGCCGCACCGGGGTGCCCGGCGGCAGCGTCATGCCGCCGACCTCGACGAAGTCGGTGGTTATCCGCGGCGCCACCGGCGCCGACGGTTCGAGCCGGACGATCTCCTCGATGAAAACCCTGATCTGCTTCGGGTTGTCGCGCAGCTCGTTGCGCAGCCGCGGTCGGCGCGCCAATTCGTACAACGAGAATCCGATGGCCGCGGTCACCGTGTCCAGGCCCGCCAGGATGAGCAGGTGACTCATGCCCAGCAGTTCGAGGTCGGTGAAGTCGCCCTTGCCGGTCATGACTTGCGACAGCATGTCCGACCCCGGGTTATGCCGGCGCTGGGCGATGGCATCGGCCAGGTACGCCAGCAGTTGCTCGGACTTCTCGATGTCGGTCCGGGTGATGAACGGTTTGTCGCTGACGACCGCGTCTTTCCAATCGATGAGGCGGTCACGATCTTCCAGTGGCAGACCGTAGAGGTCCAGGAACACCTGGAACGGGTAGAGGTGGGCGAAGTCCGCCATCACTTCACACCCGCCGCGGCCGGCCAGCGCCGCGATCATGTCACTGGCGTGGCGCACCAGCACCGGACGGGACTTGCTCAGCGCGTGCGGGCTGAAGTACGGCTGCAGGAGTTGGCGGTAGCGGGTGTGTTGCGGTGGATCAAAAGCCAATGGCAGCACGGGGAGTGGGTGGCCGGGGGGCTGCAGCACCGTCGATGAGAAGACCTTGGTGTTGCGCAGCGCGGCCAGCACATCTTCGCGCCGGGTTATGTAGTAGTGGCCGTTCATGAACACCACCGGTCCGGCATCGCGCAGCGTCTTCCACCCGAGACCCCGGTCGGCGGTCATCGGTAGCGTCGCGAAATCGAGCCGGGGTAGGTAGAACGAGCCTTGCTGGCCATCGCTCATGCGTTTCGGTCTCCGGTTGTCTGTCGCACGTCGTCGATACCAACAGTGGGCGGCGCATCAATATTGCATGCGCGGCAACGAAACACGCTCCCTGCGCCCGCGCTAATCCCGGGCTCCCGGTGCCGGTGAGCGGTTCGCGAGCATTCTGGACACTTTACCGACCGACTAATCTGGCTACCGAACCGTGAAGCCGTCTACGGCCTGGCCGGGCCGCCTAGGGAGGAAGCCTCGTGAGGGTTCGTCTGGACCAGTCGAAGTGTGTGGGCCACGCGCAGTGCTACGCCGTCGACCCAGACCTTTTTCCCATCGACGAGTCGGGCTATTCGATCCTCGAGGAGCATGAGGTCCGGCCCGAGGACGAGCAAGCCACCCGTGACGGGGTCGCGTCGTGTCCCGAAATGGCGCTGGTGCTCGAAGAGGACTGACGGCGGCCTGGCGGCACTACCGCAGCTTGCGGAAAGCAAACGGTTAGTGAACATTTCGTTGCCCTTCATGAACTCCCGCCGACCGGGAATGAACAGTGGCTGGCCATTGATCAACAGGTGGCTTCGGGGTGTCGGTGTTTGCCCCCTAACGAACTAATCTCAGTGCCGGGCGGCAGTTCGGGCACTACGAGAGCTGTCGCTCGGTTGCTGATAGCGGGAGATTAGCCGGGGCAGGGAGTGCATGTCGTTTCCGACCAGACGTCCGAAAAGCGCGGTGGCAGAACGCCTTTACGGACACAGCCAACTGGTCAACATGCGCCCGCCGGCCCGGCTGATGGGGTTGCGGGGTGAAGAGGCTCCGCTGGTGGACTCCCGTGGGCGCGGCAGCCAACCGGTGGCGTCGTCGACAGAGCCGTGACCACAGCCACCACTGATACCTGTGTGACAGCCGAGATCGCGTTTCCGGCCGACTGAGGAGGACACGGTGTTTGACTTCGCGGCGTTACCGCCCGAAATCAATTCCGGTCGCATGTACGCGGGTCCGGGGTCGGGGCCAATGATGGCCGCGTCCGCCGCCTGGGATGAGATTGCTGCGGAATTGGGTGTCGCGGCCAGCAGCTACGGCTCGGTCGTCACCGAGCTCACCAGCGGGCCATGGGTGGGGCCGGCATCGATGTCGATGGTTTCGGCGATCACTCCCTACGTGAGCTGGCTGAGCACGATGGCCACTCAGGCCGAGGAGACGGCCGGGCAGGGGCGGGCCGCCGCGGCGGCATTCGAGGCGGCGTTCGCGATGACGGTGCCGCCGCCGGTGATCGCGGCCAATCGAGTGTTGCTGGCGACGCTGGTGGCGACGAACTTCTTTGGGCAGAACACCCCGGCGATCGCGGCCACCGAGGCGCAGTACATGGAGATGTGGGCACAAGACGCCGCCGCGATGACCGGCTACGCCGCATCGTCGGCCACCGCGTCGGTGCTGCCTCCGGTGACGACGCCGCCCAACACCAGCACCCCGGAAGCGCTCGCCAACCAGGCCGCCGCCGTCGAGCAGGCCACCGCCGAGCCGGCGGGCAACACCGCACAGACCACAGCCAACGCCACCTCGCAATTGGCGTCGTCACAAGGGTTGTCGCTCAGCACAACTCAAGCCGTGCAGGCACCCACGGCCGCGGCGAACGCATCGGATCCGCTTACCAGCGCAATCCAGAACTTCCTCCAGTCCGGACTGCCCACGCCGGACAACAACTACCTAGGGTTGACCCCCACCTTCTACGACACGATCTTCAAACGGATGACGGGTCTGGGTTACTTCTCGAACGGTCTGGCGCAGTTCAGTTCGTCGATCGCCCAGCAGTTGACCTTCGGTCCGGGTGGTAGCACGGCCGGTGCAAGCGGTGCCTGGTATCCGACGCCGCAGTTCGCCAGCTTGGGTCTGGGCAACCTCGGCGGCGGGGTCGGCAACGTGGGTGCGGTCTCCGCGGGCGCCGGGCAGGCCGCGCGGGTGGGGATGCTCTCGGTGCCCCAGCACTGGGCGACGCTGACCTCGGCGGTCAGCCCGGCCGCGGTCGCCGAGGAGGCCACCCCCGTCCAGGCCGTCGGCGCGATGGGAGCCCCCGGGTCGCCGGCCAATGGTCTGCTGCGGGGGATGCCGGTCGGCGGCATGGGACGGCGCGGCGCGGCCGCCGGCTACGTCAACAAATACGGGTTCCGCTACAGCGTGCTGACCCGCCCGCCATCGGCCGGATAACGGAGAGCCCAGATGAACCCACTCACGAGCCAGCCCCGGAACGTCGCCGGGTCGGATGTAAGGGAAGAAGGATCTAGATGTCGTTTGTGACCACGCAGCCGGAGGCGCTGGCAGCGGCAGCTGGCAACCTCCAAACAATCGGCTCCACGCTGAGCGCCCAGAACGCCGCGGCGGCGGCCCCAACGACGGGGCTGGTGCCGGCTGCCGCCGATGAGGTGTCGGCGCTGACGGCGGCGCAGTTCGCTGCCCACGCGCAGATGTACCAGGCCGTCAGCGCTCAGGCTGCGGCGATCCACGAAATGTTCGTCAACACCCTGAGCACAAGCTCCGGGTCGTACGCGTTGACTGAGGCGGCCAACGCCGTCGCGGCTGGTTAAGGAGTCGATGATGTTGGATTACGGGATGTTTCCGCCGGAGTTCAATTCGGCGCGGATTTATTCGGGTCCGGGGTCGGGTTCGTTCGTGGCCGCGGCGTCGGCGTGGAATGCGATCGCCGCGGAGCTGCAATCGGCCGCGCTGAGTTATCAGACGGTGGTCACGCAGCTGTCCAGTGAGGAGTGGACGGGAACCGCCTCGGCAGCAATGGCTCAGGCGGCGACTCCGTACGCGGAGTGGCTGAGCAGCACGGCGGCTCAGGCTGAGTTGACGGCCACCCAGGCGCAGGCGGCGGCGGCCGCCTATGAGACGGCACTCGCGTCGTCGGTGGCGCCACCGCTGATCGCGGCAAACCGGATGCAGTCGCAGCAGCTGCAGATGACCAATGTCCTCGGGCAGAACACCCCGCTGATCATGCAGTTGGAGGCGCAGTACGGCGAGTTTTGGGCCCAGGACGCCGCCGCGATGTCGACCTACGCGGCTCAGTCGACCACGCTCACCAAGAGCATGGCCAACATTGCGCCCGCTCCGAAGGTCACCAACGAGGCGGGCACGGCCAACCAGGCCAATGCGGTGACCAACGCCGCGGCGAACTCGACGGCGGGCAACACATCGAAGGTCGTGAGCAATGCGGCGACGAACGCCACGAACGCGACGACCAACGCGACCACCCAGGCCACTCAGGCGGCCACGGACCCGTTGACCGAGCTCTGGTTCCTGTTGACCGGTCAGACCGTCTTCCCCACCAACCTGGGAACGGCGGTCAACGGCTACGCCCCGTTTGCGGGTTTGTTCTACAACACCGAGGGTCTGCCGTACTTCAGCATCGGTATGGGCAACAACTTCGTGCAGATCGCCAAGTCGCTGGGTGTGATCGGCGGCGCGGCTCCGGCCGCGGCCAAGGCCCTGCCCGGACTCGGCGGCCTGGGCGGCATGCTCGGCGGGGGCGCCGCGGCCGCCCACCCAGTGGCCGCGCTGGGCAGCGCGGCCTCCGTGGGCGGCAAGCTGTCCGTGCCGGTGGCGTGGTCGGGTGGCCCGACCGCAGCCGCCCCGACGTTGGGCCGTGCCATCCCGGTCAGCAGCATCAGCGCCGCCCCGGAAGCCGCGGGCGGACCGGGCAACCTGCTGGGTGGGATGCCGCTGGCCGGCGCCGGCGCCGCGGGCCACGGAGTCGCCGGGCCCAAATACGGCTTCCGGCCCACCGTCATGGCCCGACCACCCTTCGCCGGATAGTCCCCGCCGGAGCGCAACGTCAGGTGGTCTTTATCTGCGGCCGGATTTTTATCCCCAGCTGGGGTTTTCGCGTCGTTGCCGTCGAGCCGGCACGGCGCGCGATCCCGGGGTAGTGCCCGGGCGACGGACGGCCCCGCCAGGGCATTCCCGCAGGTGGTGGCCGTGGCGACGCCAACCCGTCCGGCGTCTTCCAATCGCGCCGCTGGGCCGGAATCCCGCTGCCGAGATCGGCGCCACCGGACCGTCGGCCGTATCGCGAGGCGGCGACGGGCCGGTGCGGCCACTTAGCCTTTGGCAAGCAAATTCGTCAAGGCCATCGCTGAAAGATCACCTGCGAGGGGATGCATGTCGTTCGAGCCCGGTGCTTGGTAGCCATGGACTTCGGGGCATTACCGCCGGAGGTCAACTCCGGTCGCATGTACGCGGGTCCGGGGTCGGGTCCGATCATGGCCGCGGCGGCGGCGTGGGACGGACTCGGTGCGGAGCTGGGCTCGGCGGCCAGCGGCTACACATCGGTGATTTCGGAGCTGACCAACGCGCCCTGGGTGGGTCCGGCGTCGACGGCGATGTTGTCGGCGGTCACGCCCTACGTGAGTTGGCTCAGCGTGTTGGGCGCGCAGGCTGAGGAGACCGCAGGGCAGGCGCGGGCGGCCGCGGCGGCCTACGAGACGGCGTTCGCGATGACGGTGCCGCCGCCGGTCATCGCAGCCAACCGGGTTTTGCTGGCGACCCTGGTGGCGACGAACTTCTTCGGACAGAACACCCCGGCGATCGCGGCCACCGAGGCGCAGTACATGGAGATGTGGGCACAAGATGCCGCCGCCATGTACGGCTACGCCGCATCGTCGGCGACCGCGTCGGTGCTGGCTCCGTTCCCAGCGCCGCCCAATACCACCGCCCCGGAAGCGGTTTCCAACCAGGCCGACGCCGTCGCACGGGCCGTCGCCGAGCCGGCGGGCAACAGCGCGCAGAGCACCGCCAATGCCACCTCGCAACTGGCGACCCCACAAGTGTTGTCCGCCACAACATCTCAGGCGGTGACCCAGGCGTCGACCACGGCCGCCACCGAGCCGGGGCCGTTCACTTGGCTGGACAACCTCATCCAAGGATTTTTGACTTCCGGGCTGCCCACCCCGACCAATAACTACCTGGGGCTGACTCCCAGCGTCTTCGACACGATCCTCAAACGGATGACGGGTCTGGGTTACTTCTCGAACGGTCTGGCGAGCTTCAGTTCGTCGATCGCGCAGCAGTTGACGTTCGGTCCGGGTGGTAGCACCGCGGGTGCCAGCGGTGCCTGGTTCCCGACGCCGCAGTTCGCCAGCTTGGGACTGGGCAACCTCGGCGGCGGGGTCGGGCACGTGGGTGCGGTCTCCGCGGGTGCCGGGCAGGCCGCGCGGGTGGGGATGCTCTCGGTGCCCCAGCACTGGGCGACGCTGACCTCGGCGGTCAGCCCGGCCGCGGTCGCCGAGGAGGCCGCCCCCGTCCAGGCCGTCGGCGCGACGGGAGCCCCCGGGTCGCCGGCCAATGGCCTGCTGCGGGGGATGCCGGTCGGCGGCATGGGACGGCGCGGCGCCGCCGCCGGCTACGTCAACAAATACGGGTTCCGCTACAGCGTGCTGACCCGCCCGCCATCGGCCGGATAGCAGGCGGAATCCGACGATGTACGTCCTGACCTTTATCCGCGGCCGGATTTTTTCCCAGGCCTCGACAGATGTGCGCCCGGCTACGCCGCAATCGCACCGCGCCGGACGCGATCAGAAGATGCTCAGTACTGGCCATTTCGGCAGCTCACACCTACGATTCGGGCCGGGCTGCGGGCGACCGGCCGAGGCCGGGCGACCGGTTCCGATTCCCGATGCGCAGGCGCGCCGAATGGCCGATCCTGCACCGACCGCCGTGGCGGTGGTCACCAGCGCATTAACGTCTTTTAGTACTCGACTCGTCGATTCGAAAATCACAGGTTAAGGGGCAGATTCGTGGTGGATTATGGGGCGTTCCCGCCGGAGTTCAATTCGGCGCGGATCTACTCGGGTCCGGGGTCGGGTTCATTCGTGGCTGCGGCATCGGCCTGGAGCGCGCTGGCGGCCGAACTCAACTCGGCCGCGCTGAGCTATGACAACGTCATCACCGCGCTGAACAGCGAGGAGTGGCTGGGCACCGCCTCCACGGCGATGGCACAGGCGGCCCAACCATACGTGGACTGGCTGACCACTACCGCCGCCCAGGCGGAGGAGGCCGCCACGCAGGCGCGTTCGGCCGCGGCGGCCTACGAAACCGCGCTCGCCTCCTCGGTGCCGCCCCCGCTGATCGCGGCGAACCGCACCCAGGTGACCCAGCTGCAGGCGACCAACGTCCTCGGGCAGAACACGCCGCTGATCGCCCAGTTGGAAGCGCAGTACGGCGAGTACTGGGCTCAGGACGCCGCAGCGATGTACAGCTACGCCGGGCAATCGGCGACCGCGACCAAGCAGACGCCGTTCCAGAAGGCGCCCGAGGTCACCAACCAGTCCGGGGAGGCCAATCAGGCCAATGCGGTCAGCAACGCGACGGCGAATTCGACGGCGACCAACACGTCGAAGACCCTGCAGTCGCTGGCGCAGCCCGCGGCGACCACGACCACCAACGCGACCACCCAGGCCACCACGGCCACGGATCCGTTGTCCGAGATCTGGTTTTTGTTGACCGGGCAGACCACGTTTCCCACCAACCTCGGGACGCTCGTCAACGGCTACAGCCCGTTTGCGGGTTTGTTCTACAACACCGAGGGTT
>NZ_JCALEJ010000020.1:0-90506 GCF_059813315.1 Mycobacterium sp. NGS11 | reverse complement strand
GCCCTGCCTGCCGGAGGATTGGCGTCAGATTGCGGCGCGACTAAGGTCGCGGCGGCGGCCGCGACGCAGGTAGCCTGAGACGGTGATCGAAACAGCAGTTGAAGCGGCAGTGTTGCAGGAGCTGGTGGAAACGCAACGCGCCCCGGCGCCGGTGATCGACTGGCTGGTCAACGGTCACTGGTCACCGCCCACAATGGTGTGCGATGTGTCCTATCCTCGCGCCGACTACTCGGGGCTGCTGGAGTTCTGACCAAGACGGCCAGGTGCGTTGAGGGCTCGGAGGCCGCTCGATAGCGACGCGAAGCGACCATACTCTTGCCCTGCCGCTGTCGTCTTTTCTCCCAGCCAGATCCCGATAATTTGCGGGAATCCGTGGGCGGTTGACGTCCAGACCGGGCCTCCGGAATCACCGGGGATGCTCGGCGGCATCCCGGTAGTCAGGTATTGATCTTCGCCTTGGCTGGCGGTGATCTGGCCGCATTGCTGACCGCTGGAAACTCCCATACGGCAGACGGTCTCGCCGATTTGGGGCTCGGGGTAGCCATCGATGAAGGGCATGCGGTGGTCGGTGATGAAGGCCGACGCCAATGAGTTCGTGCTGAAGTCGATCAGTGCATAGTCCGCGCCGCCGCTGCGGGGAGGTTCGAACACGCTGCGCACGAAGTCTCCGGTGAGCCCGTTGCGCTTGTCACGCGCATACCCTGCTCTCGAGTCGGCGCGGCAGTGTCCGGCGGTGATGGCGTAGGTGTGCATGTCTGCGCCGGTGTAGACGTATCCGATCGTGCAGAACTGGTTGCGCCCGCCGGGGTTGATGTAGTCGACCTCGTCGCCGGGGCTGACGACGGTCAGGGCGGCGTGTGACGAGGGCGAGCTGGTCAGTGCCAGCGCTGCGGCGGCGGCCAGGCTGGCGACGGTTGCGGCGGATCGGTGGGTTGTGGTGCGCATGGGTCGGTCACCTTTCAGGTTCTAGGCGGCCCGCGTGTGGCGCACGCGGCGTTCGGAGCGCAGTTGCGCGCGCGCGGTCATGCTGTCGATCCAGGCACGGGCGGTGTTGGCCGCGGGCCCAGGCCGGCCGGCGGCGGCGGCGATGGCTGCGGCCGCGCGGTTGGTAATGGCGATCTCGAAACGCGTTGTCATGCAGACTCCTTGAAATCGGGGTGAGTTGGTGGGCGACGGGTACTGCGCCGGTAGTCGACGATGAGCCGCTGTAGAAGCGTTTCGACGGCCTCTGCTGCACGACCTGCCACGGGTGAGCGGTGCTGGTTGCTGTGGTGCTGAAGCTCGTCGTGGGTGTCCTGCACTGCGCGCAGTTGGGCGGCGGCTTCGGCGAGCCAGCGTGCCGCGTTGCGGGCGCTGCCGTGCACCAGGCCGCGCCGGTCATGGTGGGCTCGGGCCTCCTGCAGAGCGGTGTCGAAACGATCGGCGGCCCAGCGGGCCTTGGCGGCCGCGGCCAAGGCGTATAGCTCGGCCGGAGTGATGATCGTGAAACCGCCGAAGAGGTCGCTGCGCTCCCACAGGCCGGAGTTGACGTGATCAGTGACGTCGGCTTTGTCGACCTCGATGGCCGGCGTGAGGAGGACCACCTGGGCGGCCCTGCCCTGCAGGCGTTCATGCAGGTTGATCGCGCGTTGATATCCGGCGAGATCCCGGTCGGCCACGATGGCGACGTTGACTCCGGCGAATGCGTCGATGAGCTCGGCGGGGAAGTTGGCGGCCCCTTGGGCGTTGGTGGTGGCCAAGCGACCCAGCGCGGTCAGGGTGTCGGCGTCCTTCTCACCTTCGGTGACCCACACCCATGCGCCGGTCTTGGCCGCGTGCTGAATTGCATTGGGGCGGTAGAGCACCGGGGTGAATCCGTGCGGCTTGCGATATACCCATTGGCGCCCGTCGCGGTAGCGCTGCCGGAACTGCTTGTGGGGGCGCCCGGTGCATGTGCATTCTTCGCGAATGACCTGCTGCACTGGTTCGTCGGACAGGGTCAGGTAGGTGTAGACCCGGACCCTGCGCCACCGGTGCTCGACGTGTTCGCGGGACGCGGTGATCCGCGCGGGCAACGGCCCTAATCCGCGAGCTCGGCGGGGCGCCTTCGGTTG
The DNA here is from genome assembly GCF_059813315.1 of Mycobacterium sp. NGS11. NCBI lineage: Bacteria > Bacillati > Actinomycetota > Actinomycetes > Mycobacteriales > Mycobacteriaceae > Mycobacterium > Mycobacterium sp. NGS11. The sequence continues at coordinate 88,413 of NZ_JCALEJ010000020.1, read as the reverse complement.
TGCAGCGCGGGTCGCGCTGTGACGGGTTGTGGGAGCGGGGTTGTCGAACAGATCGGCCAGGCGCAGACCGAGAGCACCGGCGATCTCGGCAGCAGGGGCCTGGCAGCTAAAGCAGTGCAGCAGCACCGCTCCGCCTGCCCCGGCGCGGGTGTTGTCGCGCCATCCCACCGACAGTGAGGGGGAGTGGTCGGTGTGCAGGGGGCAGCTGGCCATGAAGGCGTCACCGCCGCGCGGCCGGATGGTCTGCCCGGCCACCTGCAGAGCATCCCGCACCTGGTCCAAAGCGCTTCCGGGGCACCGGGTCTGCGCTGGGCTGGCCATCACGGAGTCTCCTTGTCGATGACCGTGTGCACCACGGCGTAGGCCGCGCGGGTGTGGCGAATGCTGTCGTCGAGGAAGGTGGCGACATCGCGGCCGTCGCGGCCGTCGACGAACTCGACGTCGTAGATGGTGTTACCGCGCAACCGGTCCAAACTGTCTGCGGCCTGTTGCAGGGCCTTCACGGCGTCGGCCAAATGGTTGAGTAAGTGGCTTCGCGTTTCCGCGATGCGCTCAATGCTGTCCAGTTCGGCGAACTCGGCGACTGCTTGCTCGAGGGCGGCGTCGGTGTACATCGGGTGGGTCCTTTCCAATCAACGGGTCTAGGCGGCGGTCAAGCGGGCGACGCGATCCGGACGGAAACCCGACCAGTGCTCCGTGGGGGAGACGTAGACGACGGGCGCGCCCAGGTATCCCAGGCTCATCACGTATTCGCGGGCCTCGGGATTTTCAGTGACATCGATTTTCTGGTATTTGATGCCCTGATTGTCGAGCGCCTTGAATGTAGCGGTGCATTGGACGCAGGCCGGTTTCGTGTAAACCGTGATTTGAGACATTAGTCGCCTCCTTCGTAAATGGCTGGTGCTGCGTTTCGATAATCAAATATTACTGTCGTGAGTGGCCCTATGCCATAGTCGCGCAAAAGAAATCCAGGCAATTGTGGATTGTTCTCCACAACGATTGGACGCCGGGCATAACCTCCCCCTCCCTGCGACGGTCGCCGAGATGAACGCAGGCCATACCTGCTGTCAGACCGCGCATTTCGTACCTCTCGCCAGGCAGGAAGGCGAGGCTGCGGGCCAGGCAACTGCACCGGGGATTCACGCTGATTCTCGGTACACGCGACTTGGCGGTAAATGACGCACATATGCACTTATTAAATCCCTTTCTATCCCATTCCGTCATTAACCCAGCCCCAGGCGGTCAGGCGATACACGCCCACTGGCAGCACCTACTTGCATGTCATTTTGTTGTCATTGCTGCCATTCTTTTCGTCACTCTGGCATTCACGATTTAAACCGGCCAGAGGGCCGTGGAGTGCAAGGCCCGGGCGTGAAGTTTTCCCAGCGAGCCTCAGCGAGCGGCTCGGGGAAACGTTCACGAGCCACCGGCCCGCGGCAACGCAGAGGCCGGGCGCCTTGCAGGTAGCGGCCCGGCCGGTGACAATCGGATGGCCAGAGGGCGCAACATGTTTCACGCCAGCAACTGGAAAGTTCCCCCGCCGCCGCCGCCGCCAAGGTGGGGCCAGAACCGAGTCCTGACCCCACCCGCGAGGCGTGTTACTCCTTCACCGCATCGGCCAAATACTGGTCGTACACATCATCGGCGCTCTTGGCTTTGGTCATGACCTCCTCGACTGGGGCCAGCGGGTAGTCGTTGTCGGCGAGCCAGCGCAGATATTCGCTGCTGCCGACGTGGTGGCCCCACCAACCGGTGTTGTTGCGCCAGGCCTCCTTAGGGGTGCGCGATTCCAGAGCACCGAGGACCAGGGCCAGCGTGATCACCTGAGCGCGCCCGTCGCCGGTGGCGGGCAGATCAGCCACGAGTTTGGCCACGCCCTGGCCGTCCTCGACTCCGAGCAGTTCGGCGGTGGTGTCGAGCGCGTTGTTGTTGGTGAGCAACGCGCTGTCGCGAGCCAAGCAGTCAGCGACGAACATGGCCGCACCCTTGGGTGGGGTCTTGCGCGCCAGCAGCTTCTTGACGAACTCGCGCCGCACTCCCAGAGCGGCGTCTCCGAGTTTGTTGAGCGCCAACACTTTCCGGCGCTCCCGCTTCTCGGCCTCAGCCTTGTCGAGCGCGGCCTGCTGGCGTGCGGCCTCGCGGGCCTCGTCGTCCAAGTCGACCGCTTCGCCGGTGTCGGTGTCCACCAGTCCGGCCTGGCGCGCGAACCAGCTCTGCGGGGTCAGTGCTGCGGAACGGTAGTCGAGGCAGTAGTAATCGGGGGTGAACACCTCCTTGTCGATGACCGTGTTGGCATGACGCAGCCCCTCGGCGGGCGTGGCATCGGGCTGGTCCTCGGTCTGCCAGTCCACGCTCTGTTCGTCTACGACGTCGCCGGTTTCCACGTCGCACAAGGCGGTGTCCTCAACGAGAAACACAGCCCAGCGGGCCGGATCGGTGACGGCGGTGTCGTCGGCTTCGTCCCCTTCGGCGGTCACCAGGTGATGCAGCGGTATGCAGGCCGGGTCCCACGAATCCGGGCGCTGCTCAAGGATGGTGAACCCTTTAGCGGCATAGGGCTGGGCGGCTTCGGCCCGTGCCTGGGCGGTGGCGCGTTCCTGACGCAGCTGCGCGAGGGTGTGCTCAAACCACCCTCGGCCTGCCGAGCTCATCAGCCGCTCCACCGCGCCGGGCATGTCCTCGAACTCGGTGATCGCCGCCGCTTCGGTCAGGCTGAGTTGGCCGCTGGCCAGGGCGTCCATGGCGGTAGCCGACCGGGCCGCCGTGTGAGCGGCCTTCACGGCGTCCTTGCCGACCGACAACCGCTTGGCCACCTTGGTTACCGACAGCCCCGCGTCGATCATCTGCTGGATACCCCGCGTCCGCTGGGCCTCGGTCAGGTCCCGCTTCTGATCGTTCGTCACGATCTGGTGCACAATGCGGTCGATGGTCTCCTGGCTGGCATCGGCAGCGGTGGACGGCAGCACGTAGACCGGGACGCTGGACAAGCCAGCCTCGCGGGCCGCCAGGGTACGTCGCTGCCCGTTGCGGACCCGGATGACCTCGGGCCGCTCGGGGTCACGAACACCCGTGATCGGCACCAGAACTCCGTTTTCGGCGATGTTCGCGATGAACGCCTTGCTCAGCGCTGCGTCGTCGCGGACGTTGTCACCGATGTCGAGCAGCGCCGGGTCAAGGTGTTCCAGCGTCCCGATGGGCTGGTCGGCAGCGGTAACCGCGCTATCGGTGTTGGTTATGTCGGTCATGGTCGAACCTTTCTGTGTACGGCAGGCGCTCACATGGCCGCCCGCTCTTTTTGCCTTCTGGCAATTGAGATTTGGCCCGGCATAGGGGCGCGGAGTGCAAGGTCCGGGCGCGCAGTTGGCCGCCGCGAGCACAGCGAGCGTCGCGGGCAACTGGGCGAGCCTTGCGCCCGAAGCGAAGCGGAGGCCGTGGCCTTAGCGCGAGCGAACCGCCGGGCAACAATCGAATGCCAGGAAGGCACAAACATGGGCTTGGGCCGACGGCCCAAGCTATTCAGCAGCAGCAGCGCCGCAGGCGCTTCAACTTCAAATCACCGTTACGATCGCGGAAATGGGACTTCGGCACACCCGGCGCGGATGGGAGGAACCCCGTCCATCACGGTGCCCGGGATGCGCCGGCGAGCTCGGCGCAAACCAGGTGCTCGTCGGAGTAATGCACTGCCGGTGCGGACGGATACACCGTTCCCACTCGTGCCGGCACTGCGACCACACGATTTACACTCCACCCCTGGATGCTTCGTGTGAGTCCCAGAGCCTTGACGGCCGGTAAACCGGCCGAGTCGCGCATGAAGTGGATGTATCGGTTAGGCGAGGCGGCGGAAGACGGTGTTGAGGTAGGAGTTCAGGCCAGCACGTCGGGGCCGAGGTAGCGAATGACCGGGGTTGCGCCGTCGAGGTCCCACAGGATCAGGTAGTCACTGTCGGGGTCGGCGATGGTGATCGCCCACAGCCGGCCGGGCCGAATGAGGCGCCGGCGGACCGGCGCGGCGGCGGGATCGGCTTCGATGCGGTCGAGCCATTCGTCTATCCGCGCCGCTAAGGCGGGGTTGGAGTCGTAGAGCCGCATCAATTCGTCGTGAGGCTCCGGGTCCATTTCGAGCACGAGCAAATCCTACCCCAATACCCTATTGCCCTCGAAGCCCCAATTGAACATATGGGGCAAGGGGGGTTATCATTGACAGTGTGGAACCCGTGATGATTGAAGTGGACGGTCGGCGCCGAATCAGTTTGGGCAAACTAGGCCACCACGATAAGTATCTGGCGACCGAGCAGGTCGATGGAACGATCGTGTTGGAACCAGCGGTCATCCTGAGCGCCGCGGAACACGCTTATCTACGAAATCCATCGCTGCAGCGGCAAATTGAAGACAATCGAGCCCATCCAGAGCGGCGGCGCGGGAGGCCCTCTCGTCGAGCTTAGGGGGCGGCGGCGAGACATTGCGCAGTTTAGGATCGACTGATGCTCACTGCGTTGTTCATCAATCACACGAACCGCTATTTGCACCCGTCCTGCCTTGAGCTTATCGAGGTGTCTGCGCCCGATGAACTGGCCACGTTTCTGCATGCGGCCCCGCCAACTGACCAGTTCGTCGAAAGTTTTGCTACCAGCAGCGGTTTCGGCGCTCTTGATTTTTGGTTCAGTCCATGGCCTAGGCCGGTACCTCGGGATGTGAACCGGCCCGCCACCGCGCTACTACTCTCAGCCGGAAAATTCACGGCTCGGACTGTTCCGCTCCTGCGGGGCCGCGTCATCGTAACGACACACCAGACAGACGGCGCCTTAGCGGGGCTGACCGATGAACAGATCCGGGCTGTCGTACGGCACGCGAATAGTTGGCGCGGCCCCGTGCGGCTTGACTGGCGGTGCGCTGCCGACGACCGGGCGCAGCGACGTCGCCGCAAGGCCCAGCGTCTCGCCGACGAGCGAGAGACGTGGGACAAGTTCGCTACACGATGCCGGCATTACCGCACGCATAAGTAACTGACGACGAAGATGTCTTCTTCAGATGGATCCGTTGAGCCCCGTGGCTACACATGATGCGGGTGAAGTCGACCGGCATTGTCCGCGTTGCCTATCTGGAAACCTTCAAGTTCGGCCGTGATGCCGTGCTGGCGGCGATGGATGCTGCCGGGTTGGATGCGTTCACCGCCGCTCTAAAGCATGCGTCCGCGCACGCCGTCTCACAACTCGAGTGTGACGGGCGGCGGCTTCACACTTTCCGACTGGAGGACGGCGCCGGCGGCGTCGACCTGCGCGACGGGCGCGACGATCGCGTTGAGTGGCGACTGGACCAAGCCACGGCAGACGAAATCGTCGGCATGCTCGTGGTCATGGGAGAGCACAATGCGCCCTGCCATAACTACGTCGACATCCTCACACCCGCGGACACCCTCGTGTTGTCCCTCGACGAGTACCTCAAACCCAACGCGGTGGTCCACACGTCACCATTTGGTTATTTCTGAAGCGTTCGCGCCGACGAGGGACGAAAGCGGGTTGAACGACCACGAACCTAATAGCGGCAGAGTTTCGTCACCTGACGAATTGCCGCTTCCGGGGCAGGAACGAGGTGAATTGTCACACCCAGGAACGAGAATATGGGCATGACTTCACAGGTAGAGATCGTTGGCCCCCGAGAACTTCGGCCGGGCGATGAGATTGTTGGCCGGCAAATCCACGGCATGAACGACAAGGTGTGGCCAGGGCAAGAGTGGATTGTCGAAGCCGTGGTTGCCGAGCACCCCATCGTCGGCGGCGAGTGCATTCAACTGCGCCGCCGCGCGGGCGATCCGCCTTGGTATGACCTGAACCTTTGGAACGGACAGGAGTATTTCGACGAGAGTCTGTTTCACATACGACGGGGATGACCGAGACGTTTTCGGCGCGGGGTCTGGACCTTGGCTAGGGATGAATCCAGGTTATGGGTGTGCGCGGTCGATGGGATACAGCCGAAACGTGCTTATTTTGCAGGCTCTTAAGAGCGACGCAAATCGAAACAGTCTGTGCGAGAAGGTAACTGGTAACGGTGCGTGTTCGACAGGTGCGAGTTGCTGTGTGCTGAGCGGGGGATAGCTCTGGGTTTAACCGCATCTGAGTCCGGTAAGGACGCGTTCTATGGCGGCCTGGAGATCGCTGCGGATGCGTTTGCGTTGGCGGGAAGGTGCTTCAGCGAGTGCGATGCCGGCGTGGGTGATCATCCCGGAGATGACCTCGGTCATTGCCGCGATTGGCATGTCATCCGGATAGATCCCTGCCTGGACGCCGCCTAGTAGCAGTTGGCGCACGTTGTGGTGAGTGTACTGGCGTTCGGACTCTCGCCAACGCCTCCAGCCCAGGCCGATGGGCCCTTCGAGATAGATCAGCCGCCCTGCGATCGGATCTGCGCAGATGTCCAGCGTTGCTTCGAGGCCGGCAATTGCCGCTTCCCAGGTTTCGTTCGGGTGTTCGGCGATAGCTTCGTAAACTTTCTGCTGGGCCACCTCGTTGTGGTAGTCGATCGCCGCTTCGAAGAGGCTCTGTTTGTCTGAGAAATGATGATAGACAGCACCTTTGGTGACGCGGACCACCGCGGCGATCTGGGTGATCGATGTGGCCGTGAATCCGTGCTCGGCGAACGCCTCGGCGGCCGCAACAACCAACGCCGCTCGCGTCTGCTCCGCATATTCCGTACGGCGACTCTTGACAGTGTCCACACCCGAGAGAATAGTCGATCGCATACTCACGGTATGTGACATTACCTGAGTACTCAATAGCTGAAGGACGGCTGCCTATGGATATCGCCGAACTTGAAACACACCGTCACCACGCCATTACCGGATCCGGTGCGGTCAGTTATCTCGACGTCGGACGAGGCCGGCCAGCGGTGTTCATTCACGGTCTCATCACCAACAGCCTGCTGTGGCGTCACGTGATTCCACGAGTCGCCGGCGAGAACCGGCGCTGCATCGCCCTAGATTTGCCCGGGCATGGACACACCCCGCCGGCTTCCGCAGACGCGGATGTGTCGTTGACCGGTCTGGCGCAACGGGGCATCGAACTATGCGATCACCTCGGGTTAGACCACTTCGACCTGGTGGCCAACGACACCGGCATCGCGGTCGCGCAAATCGTCGCCGCCCACCTCAGTGACCGCCTGACAACGTTCACCTTGACCAACGGAGACACCGAAGGAAACACCCCGCCCGCCCTTTTCAAACCCGTGTCAATTGCAGCGCGCACGGGACTGTTGGCCACACTGGGACCACGTATCGTCGCCAGTCGCCGGCTCCAGCTGGGCGGGCTGAAGGCCGGTTATCCGCATCCAGGTCGCCTCCCGGCGGAGGTGGTCGATGCCTACTACCGCCCCGTCTTCGGAACTCCGCAATCCTCCCGCGCTTTTGCACGCCTGACCGCAGCCATATCGAACCACGAGCTGGCCGCCGTAAGACCCCAACTAGCCCAACTGAAGGTCCCCACACTCATTGTGTGGGGAACGGGTGACCTACTTTTCCCGCTGAAATGGGCGCAACGACTGGCCAAGCTGATCCCCGGCACCACCAAGATCGCCACCCTCGATGGCGCTCGAATGCACTTCCCGGACTACCGCGTTGACGAATTCGTTCCGCACTTGCAGCAACATTGGGCCGAGTGGCGCGAACGATGAAGATGCTGAGTGAACGCTGAATCATGAACGGTGCGCCCTCTGATACCTCCTATGACCGCATAGGTCAGGGCTACAGGCGGTTTCGCAAGCAAGACCCTCGAATCGCGGCCAGGATCGTGGCCGCTCTCGGCGATTCTCGGACCGTAGTGAATGTCGGCGCCGGCACGGGTTCGTATGAGCCAGCCGACCGTCTCGTGCTAGCCGTGGAGCCCTCCGCAGAGATGGCCAGACAGCGGCGCGCAGATGCGGCGCCGTGCATCAGGGCAGTTGCTGAGTCTCTACCACTGTTGGACCAGAGCTTCGACGCCGCCATGGGCATCCTGACTATTCACCACTGGTCCGATCCCCTTGCCGGATTGCGTGAACTTGCTCGGGTCGCTCGCCGAATCGTCCTGTTTGCCTACGAGCCCAAGGTTCACAACGCTTTTTGGCTCTGGCAGGAGTACTTCCCGGCCGCCGGCCGCGCGTCGGCAGCCTCCGAGTTGCCTGTCGAGCAGGTTGCGGAGGTCATCGGCGCCGATCGGGTCGAGGTCGTTCTCGTGCCGCACGACTGCTCCGATGGCTTCGGGCCGGCCTATTGGCGTCGACCGGCCGCGTATCTTGACTCGGATGTCCGGCGTTGCATCTCCGGGTTAGCGCGGCTCCGGCCGGACGATCTTCAACCCGGACTCGAGCACCTACGTCAGGATCTCGATACAGGCGCCTGGCGGGCCCGCCACCCAGATCTCCTTGATCTCGAGGCCATCGATGCAGGACTGCGCCTCATCGTGCGGGAAGGCCCGTGAACGGATTTGCCTGCAGTTACGGGGTATGCGTCTGAGTTTTGTTGTAGCACTGAGTAATTCGTAGACCATTAACGGTTGTTTGCCGATAATTTATCTTATGGTCAACCAGCTCGCCGACAACGTGGGTCGGCGGAATACGGGACGCGGCCGCACCGCCCGCGGACGTCAGTGACCCTCAGGAACACCATCGACGGCTGTGACCCATGGTCGCCGAGCGCGAAACACGTTGGGACGCTGACTATTTCGGCGTGCTGGCCGTTGCGGACCGCACATGGTAGATACGTCACCGTGACGATTATGCTGCCAATAAGGTTGTGCGCCAGCATGTTCTGGCACCTGTCATGGATAATCGTGATTATCCATGAAATATTGCCGCATATTGCATCAGATGAATCAATGTGGTGTCCCGCCCTAGCAGAAGTGGCCGTTGACTGACCCGTTAGATGACGCCTAGGTGCAGCAGTTCGGGTCGAGCGCCGCACACAACGCCTGCAACGCATCCGGGCGGACCCGATGAAACACATTCATCCCGCGCCGATCCGAGATCACCAGACCCGCCTTACGTAACTGCGTCAGATGATGGCTGACCGTCGATTCGCTGAGATCGAGCACCGCGGCCAGCTCGCCGGAAATCTCTTCACCGGCAGACGAGCTGAACAGATACGACACAATCTTGACCCGCACCGGATCAGCCAGCGCTTTGAGCCGCAGCGCGATCGCCAACGCATCGGCGTCACTCATGGGACCTGAGGCCACCGGGGCGCAACACACCGGCGCCGTCGTATCGATTACCGGCAACGCTTTGGGCATCACACCATCCTGCCACAAAGATTGACATATATCGAAAAGGTGGGCATGCTGGCCACATACCACCAGTTCGATATATGTCTCACAACTCGGAGGTTCGCTGCCATGTCACGCGTTCAACTGGCCCTCAACGTCGATGACCTCGATCAGGCAATCACGTTCTATTCCACGCTGTTTCACACCGAGCCAGCCAAACGCAAGCCCGGCTACGCCAACTTCGCGATCGCCGATCCGCCGCTGAAGCTGGTGCTGTTGGAGAACCCGGGTCAGGGCGGGTCGCTGAACCATCTCGGGGTCGAGGTCGGCTCCAGCGAGGTGGTGCACACGGAGATCGCCCGGCTCACCGACGCCCAGATGTTCACCGAGGAGGAAATCGGCACCACCTGTTGTTTCGCGACCCAGGACAAGGTGTGGGTCACCGGGCCTGGCGGTGAACGCTGGGAGGTTTACACCGTGTTGGCCGACTCCGACAGCTTCGGTGTCAGCCCCACCCAGCCTCAGGCCGAAGACGGCGGGCCGGGTGTGTGCTGCAGCAGTACAGCCAATGCCGCCGACACCGCGGCGCCGGCGACGTCGTGTTGCTGATCACCGAGCGAGACTGGGTGAACGGGAGAATCCCATGACTGAGACAGCCGCTGCTCAAACCTCCACGGTGGCACGGCTTTCCACGTTGGATCGGCTGTTGCCGGTCTGGATCGCGGTCGCCATGGCTACTGGGCTGCTGCTGGGACGCTGGGTGCCCGGCTTCAATACCGTGTTGCAGAAAGTGCAGGTCGATGGGATCTCGCTGCCCATCGCACTGGGGTTGCTGATCATGATGTATCCCGTGCTGGCCAAGGTCCGTTACGACCGCCTGGACACCGTCACCAGCGATCGCCGGCTGCTGATCAGCTCGCTGCTGCTGAACTGGGTGCTGGGCCCCGCGGTGATGTTCACGCTGGCCTGGCTGCTGTTGGCCGACCTGCCCGAATACCGCACCGGGCTGATTATTGTTGGGCTGGCCCGCTGCATCGCCATGGTCATCATCTGGAACGACCTGGCCTGCGGAGACCGCGAAGCCGCGGCCGTGCTGGTCGCGCTGAACTCGGTCTTCCAGGTCCTCGCCTTCGCCGCCCTGGGTTGGTTTTACCTCTCGGTACTGCCTGGCTGGCAGCACCTGCCCCAAACCACCATCGCCACCTCGCCGTGGCAGATCGCCAAATCCGTGCTGATTTTCCTGGGCGTCCCTCTAGCGGCTGGTTACCTGTCGCGTCGCTGGGGTGAAAAAGCCAAGGGCCGCACCTGGTATGAGACCCGGTATCTGCCCGCCATCGGGCCCTGGGCACTCTACGGGCTGCTGTTCACCATCGTGATCCTGTTCGCCCTGCAAGGCCACCAAATCATCACCCGGCCTTGGGATGTTGCCCGCATCGCAGTGCCACTGCTGGCGTATTTCGCCATCATGTGGATCGGCGGCTACCTTCTGGGTGCTGCACTCGGCTTGGGCTATGCGCGCACCACCACCCTGGCGTTCACCGCCGCCGGCAACAACTTTGAACTGGCCATCGCCGTGGCCATTGCCACCTATGGCGCTACCTCAGGCCAAGCCCTGGCCGGCGTCGTCGGACCCCTCATCGAAGTACCGGTGCTCGTCGCCCTGGTCTATGTCTCGCTGGCGCTGCGACCACGCCTCTTCCCCACACCACCAGCCGTCGTTGTTGCCCCCAGGAGCGTCCACAGATGACCGGCACTCCCAGCGTCCTGTTTGTCTGCGTGCACAACGCTGGCCGCTCCCAAATGGCCGCCGCGCTGCTGACCCATCTTGCCGGGGATCGCATCGAAGTCCGTTCCGCGGGAACAGAACCCGCCGATCAGATCAACCCGGCCGCCATCGCAGCGATGGCCGAACTCGGCATCGACCTCACCGCCGCGGCCCCGAAAATCCTCACTCCCGACGCCGTGAAATCGAGCGACGTCGTGATCATGATGGGCTGCGGCGACACCTGCCCCTACTTCCCCGGAGTCGCCTATCGCGACTGGAGACTCGACGACGCAGCAGGCCAATCGCTCGACACCGTCCGCGCCATTCGCGATGACATCGCCGAACACATCCACGCACTGATTGCTGAGCTTCTCCCCACCACCAACACCGCATAACGCCGCCGACACACCCAACGGCCGACCCCGACCCCCGAGCCATCGCACCCACCGGGCGCGCCCGAATACGACGAGATCGAATATGCAGCTTTACCGGTAAGGGGAAAGCGATTGTCGGGGCTATTGCGTTGCACAGCACTGGTTTACACGCTACAGGTCCATCACCATCCGAAGGGCCGCGTCGATGCGGCGCATCTCGTTGAGGCTGAGATAACCCACGCTGTTGCCGAGCCTGCCGGGATCGACCGCCGCAGTTTGCTCAGCCAGCACGCGCGTGACACGGCCGTCGATCTCGACCTCGGGCCGAAAGCTTGCGGCCCGTGCTGAGGTAGATGTCGGCGCTACGAGCCATGTCGATAGCGGCAGTTGATCGGACTGGACTACGACGGCATATCGCGAGCCGGACTGCTCGTGGCCGCGGGCAGGTCGTGGAGCGCGCAGTCGGAAGACCTCACCACGCACGCAGCGTCTCCATGTCGCGAAGCACCTGCATGACCTCGGCGCGGTCGGCCTCGTCCGCAGCGAGCTCCTCCGCTTCAGCGCGAATCGTCGTGGCAGCCTTTCGGCGGGCGGCGTCGATGAGGGCCGAGCGAACCGCCGTAGATACCGGTGTGCCGTCCCTGGTCAATGCAGCAAGCGCCCGAGACGCATCCTCATCGGGTCGAAACGTGATTGTGTCAGCCATGCCCGTAGCGTACTACAAATTGTAAGACACCGACTCTTCGTTGTCGTCAGGTCAGGCGAATACGCGGAGATCGAATGTGCGGCTTGCCCGGCGCATCGCGTCGGCCGGATAGTTAACCCGATAAATCGGCGAAGGCCCAGCGGCGACTTTGGTCGATGCCACGTAAGGGTGGCGCGAGAGCTTGATCGAGCGCACGACGCCGGGTGTCGATTCCGATGGACGGCTGCCGCTCGAAGGTCTATCTGCGTTGCGCGCAGTGTATTCGGCAAACTACACATCCACCCTGCCCTCGTGCGGCGATCTCGGAGTGCGCTGGGGCGGCGACAGGCATTTCGGCAGCTAGCGCAAAACCGACAGTTCCGAGCGCGACTATCGCGGTCACGGCAGCCAATCTTCTAATCTGGGTTTACGATATCCTACCCAGCCAGGGTAGGGTATTTTGTACGTCGCGAGGCGAGCGATCTCCGTTTGGCTACGGTGCTGCGCAAGGTCAAGGCGGTGGTGGAAAGTCATAACGCGAAAGCGGTCGTATTTTGGCAGGTGGTCGAGTATCGGTGCGATCTTGTCGACTGCCGGGGTGCTCTCGGCGCCGCTTGCAGAAGCGGATCAAGCTGATGATGCGTTCATAGCGACACTTGAACAGCATGGACTCATCGTTACTGATACCTCGGCGTTTATCGCGATGGGCCGCGCCGCGTGCGGCCGATTGGATAAGGGGCAAACCCCGGTCGCAGCGGCGCTATCTGTGGCAAGGGACAGCGATCTATCACCACATGAAGCCGGTTACTTCATCGCCTCATCGATCAATTCCTATTGCCCGCAGCACAAAAACCTGTTGCCGCGCCATAGCGAGCAGCCCGACAATTAGACTTGGCAACCTTTCATCCGGCGTTCTGCCTGCATGGTTAGTGACAAGGGCCGTGGCGTTGAGACTCAGACCCGGGGCCAGAATTCGGGCGTCGAGATTTTAGGTGCAGCGGTACAGTCACCGGTCGCTGATCGACGTGGTCGGGCGGGTAAAGGGGCCGGCAAAACCGTGGGTGGTCACGCGTCGACACCCACATCAGCCGTTGGCGAGATATGGTGCAGTTCACCGACGTGATGAGCGATCACTGCCCGCGGTGCAGCGCAGCGCATTTCACGATGCTGACATCTAGCCGCGGTCAGCTGCCGTCTTCTCCATGCCGGGCCGCGGCGGGGTCCCAGGTCTTGGGCACCATCGGCATTGTCGGGGCGCCACCGAGCTCGTCGCCTCCCAGTGTCGCCAATCCCGCCGCCTGTTCGACGACGTCGCTGCGCGCCATCCCGGCGACACCAAATGGTCCGGCTCCCTGCTCCGATGCCGCAGTCGGCGCGCCCCAGTCCGGCTCGAGCTCAACGTTCATATCCATGACCTCGTCGCCCTCGCCGTGCTGTACCGTGCGCCGACGACGGCGCGCCCGCGCCTGCTCCCGCGCGGCCGCTGGCGCGGCCGCGGTTTCCGCACTGGGCTCGGGCGCTTTCCTTTTCGCGATGGAGCCCGCGCCGGTTTTCATTTCTAAGCCGAACCCTAAGCCGGGACCGCCCACGATGTAGGGGAAGGCGAAACCCGCGGCGCCGACGGTCGAGGGTGCCGATGGCGGCGGCGCCGGCGGGCCGCTGCTTGCCGCGGGTGCGGATGTCGGCGTCGCGGCGGATGCAGGGCCAGGGCTTACCGCTGTCGATGTCACCGGGGTGAGCCCGATGGCCGGCGCCGGGGGCTCGGTCTCTGCCGGAAGCGGTACCGAATCGGCAGTTCCAATGGGGATCGCCGCCAAGCCGGCCAGGCCGCTCGCGCCTGCCAGGGCGACGATCGCCCCCAGGTTGGCGATCGCCAGCCCCAGTGCCATCGACAGCAACTGCGGGGATTGGGCGAGATAGGAGACAACCATCTGGAGGTGGAACATAAAGTCGGCTTCCATCAGGGACAGGATGGCCGGTAGCTGTCCCGGGTTTGTCAGTAGGGTGTTCCCAAGCGTCTGAAATTGCTGAGCGAGCTCGGACGCCCACTCCGCGTAGAAGCGTGGGTCAGACGGGCAATAGACGGTCTCGGTTTCGCCGGTCCAGGGATCAGTTCTGGTGCCGCAACCGTTGTCGACGCTATTGCTGTCGGATTTCAGGATCTGCGGTGCTGGGGCAGCTGGTGGCGTTGATGCCACCGCCGTGCCGGAGACCGCTTGGTAGGTGGCCATGGTGGTGGCTGCCTGGATCCACATCCGCTCATAGTCGGCTTCGTTGAGCGCAATCGGGATCGTGTTGATCCCAAAGAAATTCGTCGCCACCAATGTCGCGTGAGTGGCGTGGTTTGCGGCCAGCTCGGGCAGGGTCGGCATGGCCGCTACCGCGGCAGTGTAGGCGGCGGCCACGGTCTCATGTTGGGCGCTCACTGCGGCGCTTTCGGTGCTGGCCTGCATCAACCAAGCCAGATACGGCGCGTTCGCGCTGACGTACGACTCTGCACTCGGACCCTCCCACACCCCGCCCTGTACCCCGGCGAGTATCGCGGTGAGTTCGTCGGCGGCCGAGGCGTATTCGGCACTCAATGAGTTCCACGCCCCCGCGGCCGCTAACAGCGACCCCGGGCCTGGCCCAGCACTTAACAGCGCCGAATGCACCTCCGGCGGAGAGGCCATCCAGATCGGTGCGGTCATAAGCAGCGGCCCGCGATCGAATGGGGTGACGATGACGCCGCATCGGGTACGCAACTCGTGCCCGGCTCCCCCGCCCCGACACCGTAGCGATCGAGCTGCTCGGTACGCCGAGCCGGCAACGTCTGCTCGCCGCCACGAACGCTCAACGCGGTCACGCTGTGCAGCGGCGGCACCAGAGCGACCTCCGCCGGCACCACCGCACTATCCAACAAGACTCCAGGTGCGACCGCTCGGCAAGCGGCCAACGTACTAACGCCCACGCCGGCAGCGGCGAGGTCTTCAGGAACGACGCGCAACGTCATGACAGACACTCTCGGTAGCGAACTCGGCCGAATCCGATCTTATTGAATATGACTTTCATTATCGAATCAATACCAACACGCTTACTGCGTGTGCAAGTGGTGGTGCAAAGAGGCCGGCGCCGTCGGGGTGGCCGACAGATCGCTTCTCCTTGTCAGATGGCCGCACTGGTCTGTACCCTCTAGGGGTATGGGGTACATGTCGGGGCGGGTCAAAGCTCAAGACGTGGCACCCCGCTGTCTGTCGACGCCTGACAAGGCGATCGCGGACACGCGGAGGCAAGCCGTTTTAACGCCGCGACGGGTGCGAGTCCTTGCTATGGCGGTCGGCGTTGCGGCGGTCGCGCTGTGGGTGCTCGTTACTGGGGGGCACTCGGATTTGCGTTCCGCGTCTGCTGCATCTCACCGGGCGCACGCCTTGGTCACGTCGCTGGGCTCTGAGTTCAGCGTTAGCGCCGGTCATGGGCACCTTGTCAGCAGTGACTCCTCGGGTGCACATCCCGAGGCGTTTGCGGCCGCGGTGTTGCCCAATTCGCCGGCGACCGCCGTGGTGGGGCTGGGTGTCGTGGTGGCGGTGGCCGCCGCTGTGGGTTTGTGCTGGGAGCGGGTAATGCTGGCCGGGCGTGGCCCGCCGGTTGCGCCCGCGACTGCCCTGACGGGTCAAGATCTGTTGACCCGGTTGTGTCTTTCTCGTCGCTGATTGGTCAGCGTCAGGCCGTGGTGCTCTGAGCACCGCCGGCCGGTGACCGCTGCCCATGTCAACGGCCGCGCCCTGTGTCGCGGCGTGCACGCAGAAAGCGACGATCCCATGACCAACAACACCAACAATGTCGTGCCCCTGAAATCCCTGAAAACCCTCGCCCCGCGCAGCACGCGGCCCTTGACCCTGGTGCAAGGGCGGCACAGCGCCGGACAGTGCCCACCCGCAGCGGGCAACTACCAGCAGCCCAACGCTCTGGTGGGCAACACCCCCGTGTTGCGCATCTCCGCGCCGCTGACCAGCGCCGACCGCGGATTTTGGGCCAAACTCGAAGGAGCCAATCCCGGCGGCAGCATGAAAGACCGCCCCGCCCTGCACATGGTCGAACGCGCCCGGGCCCGCGGTGAGCTGCGCCCGGGAGGCCACATCGTGGAATCCACCAGCGGATCCCTTGGACTCGGGTTGGCGCTGGCCGGCATGGCGTATCGCCACCCGGTCACCGTGGTCACCGACCCCGGCATGGAACCCATCGTGCAAAACATGCTGCGCGCCTACGGCGCCCAAGTCGATCTGGTGACCCAGCCGCACCCGGTCGGGGGCTGGCAACAGGCCCGCAAAGACCGCGTCGCCCAGCTGCTGGCCGCTGACCCCCAGGCGTGGTCCCCCAACCAATACGCCAACCCCGACAACGTCGAGGCCTACCGGCCGCTAGCACTCGAGCTGCTCGACCAGCTCGGACAGGTTGACGTGCTGGTGTGCTCGGTGGGCACCGGCGGCCACTCGGCCGGGGTGGCAAAAGTACTGCGCGAAGCCAACCCCGACCTGCAGGTAATCGGGGTCGACACCATCGGCTCCACCATCTTCGGCCAACCCGCAGCCACCCGGCTAATGCGCGGGCTGGGCTCCAGCATCTACCCCCGCAACGTCGACTACCCAACATTTACCGAGGTGCACTGGGTCGCCCCCGCCGAAGCCGTATGGGCCGCGCGCGCCCTGGCCGCCACCCACCACGCCACCGGCGGCTGGAGCGTGGGCGCAGTCGGATTGGTCGCCGGCTGGGCCGCACGCACCATGCCCGCCCACACCACCATCGCCGCGGTCTTCCCCGACGGCCCACAACGCTACTTCGACACCATCTACAACGACGACTACTGCCGCACCCACGGCCTGCTCGACCACCTCCCCCCGCACGAGCCGGCCATCATCGAGGACCCGACCCAACAAGTCGTACAGTCCTGGACCCGCTGCACCACCATCATCAACCCCACCGGAACACCGCAATGAAGGCGTTTGTCGAACAGTTCGGCAGCTTCGAGCGGCCCGCCCGGATGCTGATGATCAACCAGTTCGGCATCAACCTGGGTTTCTACATGTTGATGCCGTACCTGGCGGCCTACCTCGCCGGACCGCTCGCGCTGGCCGCCTGGGCCGTCGGGCTGGTGCTGGGGGTACGTAACTTTTCCCAGCAGGGCATGTTCGTCGTGGGCGGCACGCTGGCCGATCGGATCGGCTACAAGCCATTGATCGTGGCCGGCTGTCTGCTACGCACCGTCGGGTTCGCGTTGCTGATCGGGGCGCACTCGTTGCCGGCCGTGCTGATCGCCTCAGCGGCCACCGGTTTCGCGGGCGCATTATTCAACCCCGCCGTGCGGGCCTACCTGGCCGCCGATGCCGGTGATCGCCGCGTGGAAGCGTTCGCGGTGTTCAACATCTTCTACCAGGCTGGGATCTTGTTGGGTCCGCTGCTCGGAGTCATGCTGGTGGCCGTCGACTTCCGCATCACCGCGGCCGCCGCGGCGGTCATTTTTGCGGTGCTGACGGTGGCCCAGTTACTGGCGCTGCCCCAGCAAGGCACCGGCCGGGCGCCGCAGAAAACCTCTATCCTCGACGACTGGCGGGTGGTCCTGGGCAACCGGTCTTTCCTGCTGTTCGCGGTGGCGATGATCGGCTCCTACGTATTGTCTTTCCAGGTCTATCTCGCACTTCCGCTGCAGGCGTCATTGCTGACAACGCGTTACCAATCACTGCTCGTGGCAGGGGTTTTCGTCGTCTCAGGGCTGGTGGCGGTCGTCGGCCAGCTGCGCATCACCCGCTGGTTCGCCGCGCGGTGGGGTCGCGGGCGCATCCTGGCCATCGGCGTGGCCATCCTGGCGGCCTCTTTCCTGCCGCTAACTCTCGTACCCGACGGTCAGCCCTATGGGACCGTTCCAGCGACGGTTGCGTTGCTGATCTCGGCGGCCATGCTGGCGGTCGGCTCAGCCGCGGTCTTCCCGTTCGAGATGGATACCGTCATGGCGTTGGCCAAAGGCCGACTCGTGGGCACCCATTATGGGTTCTACAACACCATCGTTGGGGTGGGAATCCTGGCCGGCAACCTCGCGACGGGCTGGCTCATGGATACAGCACAACAGCTGGGACTCGGCGAAATAATCTGGGCAGGACTCGTTTTCGTCGGTGCTACCGCGGCTGTGGCCTTATACCGGCTTGACCGGGCGCACCACCTGGAGGCCAAAGCCACAGCCGAAACCCATGCCGGTCAACCGGTAACGGATGCCTACCCCGCTTCGGAAGTCCGCTGGGATCGACAGGTCGGTGTCCCGCCGACGAATCAGTGCGAGGCTATTCAGACGAGCCCGGGTGTCGAGGTATCATATGCCCGTACGGGGTAGAGGCACCCTGGTGTGCGTTAACTACTATCGAGGCACTGTGGGGTGAACGGACCGACACGGTTGCGGTTCCGCACCGCCATGGCCACTATGGCCACGGCGGTGGCGATGCTGCTTGGCGTTGCCGCACACTGCCCTGCGCTTCGGCCGGCACCGCCCACCTATCAAGAACCACACGTGTTGCTCACGTCTGCGGGCGATAACCAGAGCCTCAAAGTCGCGAGCCTGCATGTGCGCGCCGACGGCTCGGTGCGCACATGCCCAGCCAAGGCGCTCGCACTACCGGCCCTACCGCAGCCCTCCACCGCGTTAGCTGCCCTTGGAGTCGTGACGGTATTGGCCGCCCTCGCCGGCCCGCTCGCGCAACGTGTGGCACCGACCGGCCGGGGCCCGCCACGTGGGCCAAAAACTTACCTCACCGGTCAAGGTGTCTTGACCCGGTTCTGCCTCGCTCGTCGCTGATCGGTCAGCGTCAGGCCGTCGCGTCTCTCAGCACGACGGCCGGTGACTGCGCCACCATGTCAACCACCGCGCGCCACCGAGCGGCTCAATGCGCAAGCCACGATTGCGAGACCAGCCATATGCTGCCCATTCCGCGCCGCCGGGGCTCGACACAATGCCAGCCCCGATCGGTGATCGGCGACACTTCGGTCGCGAGGTATCTCAGCATCCCTCGCGTCGACGAATGACCGAATCAGTAACCACCTCAACGAACTTCATCCAATAAATCCTGACACATCCGAAAGAGGGAAGGCCCATGTCATTCTTGACGACACAGCCACAAATGCTGGTGGTGGCGGCCTGCGATTTGACAGGTATCCGACCGGCGATGCACACCGGCAATACATCCGCGGCTCCACCGAGGGTGGGAATGGTTACCGCCGCCGCTGATGAGGTATCGGTACTAACTGCGTCGCAGTTCACCGCGCACGCGAGCTTGTATCCAGCAGCGAGCGCCCATCCTTCGGTGGTTCATGACCTTGTCGTGAGTGCGTTCGGGTCCAGTGTTGGTTCGTATGCGGCAACCGAAGCCGCCACCGCGACCGCTGCCAGATAAGGAGTATGGCAATGGATTTCGGGATGCTCTCACCGGAGATCAACTCCGCCAGAATGTATTTCGGTCCTGGCTCAGGGCCGCTGCTGGTAGCAGCCGCCGCGTGGGACGGGCTGGCCACCAGCTTGTACGGTGCGGCGACCTCCTACGCCTCGGTGATATCAGGTCTAGTCGGTGGGCTGTGGCTAGGTCCGGGCTCGGCATCGATGGCGTCCGCGGCGGCACCGTATGTGACGTGGATGAACACCACCGCCTCCCTGGCCGAGCAGATGGCTGCCCAGGCTAGCGCTGCCGCAGGCGCCTATGAGGCGGCGTTTGCGATGACGGTGCCGCCAGCGGTGATCGCGGCCAACCGCAGCGTGCTGATGTCGCTGATCGCGACAAACATCCTGGGGCAGAACGCGCCGGCGATCGCGGTTACCGAAGCCCACTATGCGGAAATGTGGTCCCAGGATGCCGCCGCGATGTACGGGTATGCGGGTGCGTCAGCCAGTGCGACGAAAGCGGTCCCGTTCACCGTGCCGCAGCCCACCACCAACACGGCCGGGCTGACCGCACAGGGGACCGCGGTCGCCCAAGTCGCCGGCACTTCGGCCAGCGCGGACACGCAGGCGGCGCTGTCACAGGTAACCTCGGCGGTGCCCACCGCGCTGCAGCAACTCTCGTCGCCCCTGTCGTCCACATCTTCACCGTCGTCGCTGTCATCATTGAGCTCGTCATTGAGCCCTGTGAGTACCGGCATGTCAATGACCAGTTCGGTCGGGTGGATATCGAGCTCGTTGCTGTCAAACGCGAACCAGGTGAAGAATCTGATGCCGGCCGTGGCTGCCGCCAGCACTGCGGCTTCGGGATCGGGTTTGACGGGCGGGCTCGCTTCCGGGCTGACAGGCGCGCTCGGTTCCGGTGCGGTGGGGTCGGCGGGCTCAACAGGATTCGGCGGAGCAGCCGTGTCCGCGGGTATGAGCCGGGCGGCTTCGCTCGGAGCGTTGTCGGTGCCGCAGACCTGGGCCGCGGCGGCTCCGGCGTTGAGCCCCACCGGCGCGGCGCTGCCCACAACCAGCGTGGGGGGCGCTCCAGGGGTCGGAGCAAGTGGTCCGGGAAGCCTGTTGGGCGCCCCATTGGGGGGTTTGGCCGGGCGCGTCTCCGATGCCAGCGCTGCCGCCGATACCCGGTTCTTGCCGAGGGTCACCATACTGCCGCCCTGGCCAGAGGGCGGATAGCAAACGAAAGAGACCATTAGTCTGATTCGGTAGGCCGTCCGGTAGCCACCCGTTACTCAGCCCGGCCAGCACAGCAAGCCGCCAAATGAATTGCCAGACAAAGAGATGCAACCCCCTCAGGACCCGACTCAATGAGATGCGAGCGAAGGCGGGCCGATTCGGCGTGCACACCTAGATCCACGCCGGCCCGTCCGAGACGGCCTCGTCGGGGTGGTCGGGACGCGATCTAGGTGGGACATCAGGCCAGGTATGGGAGGTTGGCGCTGAGACCAACAGCGTCGCTCAGACACGCATCGGCACAGGATCGCCGTCAGCATGAACGCACTCGATACAGGCGTCGATGCATCCGGTGAGCATCGCAGGGCCGATCTGCCCCAATGAGTGCAGATCCGTTGCCGCATTTCGCTTGTGATGCTCTCGGCGGCCCCGTAGTCTCCCCTGGCATCAGTGCGTTTTTGAGCCGTCCCCTCTGCCCGCACGTCAAATCGTGCGCGGCAGATCCCGTGCAAACCGGCGCAAGAGCAATGCTGCTGTCGTAGCGAAGCCGGTGCTTAGGCCGATCCACACTCCCGGGCCCTGCACGTGCGCCGGGAAGGCGAGCAGCAGCATCGCCGGCAATCCCACCAACCAATACCCGACCGAGGTGGCGCGCAACCCGGCGGCAGTATTTCCGATCCCGCGGAGCAAGCCGACTGCGATATTTTGCGTAAAGTCCACGATCTGCTGAACTATCGCAAAGAGCAGAAAGAGCTTGGCCAACACCATAGTTGACGAATCGCTAGGACTGAGAAATGGCCGTAACACGATGCTTGGCGCCCCCACGTACACCAGCCCGATAACGGCCGTGGTGAGCCAACCGAGCACGATCGCCGCGGTGGCTACCTGCTGGGCATGTTTTGGGTCGGCTCTGCCGATGGCGCGACTGATGAGAATTGATGCCCCATGCGACAGGCCGATACTGACCTGAAAGGCAATGCGGGTCAATTGGGTCACCACATTGTGTGCGGCCAACGCGATCGGGCCGAAAGCACCCATCACCACGGCCGCAAGCGAAGTGATGCCGGCCTCGGAGCCGTATGTCAGCGAAATGGGGATGCCGAGGCGAACGATGCTGCGTGCTGTTGGCGCGTCCGCCTTCAAGCCATCGATTGACAAGAGTGGGGCAAGGTGATCGTCGCGGCGAAGAATGACGTAGAAGGCGGCGACGGTGATCACCTGTACCAGCGTTGTGGCCAGGCCGATTCCGGCGAGCCCCAGCTTTGGGATGCCCACCAGGCCGTAGATGAACAAGAGGTCTAGTGCCGCGTTCAGTGCGATGGAGGCGATGCTGACGGCCAACAGAGGACCCGGTCGGCGCATGCCGACACTGAACTGGCGCAAAACGTTGAGCCACACCATCGGGATCAGTCCAGGAGCCAGGGCGATCATCATTGGCCTCGCGAGGCCCACCACTTCTTTGTCGAGCCCGATCAGCGGCAACACATAGCCCAATCCGATCAGCGCAACTCCCAGGAGCACGGCCGCCGCCGTGGCCACCAGAACGGCTGATCGGGTGATCTGGCGTATTTCGGCTTGTGCCTGATCATCCGGAAGCGTGCTGCCCGAGCGTGTTTCGCCTCGCCCGGCCGCCCCCGCGACCAGGTTTCCCACGGCGGTCACCACGCCTACGCACATGGTACGCATCAGGTTGTATAAGGCTGCTGCCAGTCCTCCCGCCGCGATCGCTTGGACCCCGATGAGCCCCATCAAAGCCAGATCCGTTGTGGTCAAGGCGACTTGGGCGAACTGGACACCGGCGATCGGTGCCGCCAATGCGGTCAGTTGCCGGCTGGTCCGCACCACCGAAGCAACTCGTGCCCTAGGGGTTTCATCCACGGGCGGACGGCTCACAGATGATGGCCGTTCTCATCGAGTCTCCAGCGGAACCGGCCGTCATCGAGGCTCACCGCAACCTTGGGCGGCAATGGGCGTTGGTGAAATGGCGATTCGTTCTTATCCATCTGGTAGCCAGCCGTATTGGGGTAGATCAGCAGGTCGCCACGACGCGGTTCCCGCGGCAAGACGACCTTGCGCCAGGTCAGCATGTCATATTCCA
This sequence comes from Mycobacterium sp. NGS11, assembly GCF_059813315.1. Lineage (NCBI taxonomy): Bacteria > Bacillati > Actinomycetota > Actinomycetes > Mycobacteriales > Mycobacteriaceae > Mycobacterium > Mycobacterium sp. NGS11. The sequence continues at coordinate 65,635 of NZ_JCALEJ010000020.1, read as the reverse complement.
AGCAGCTGGCTCCACCGACGCAGGCTCGGACGGGCCCCGTCGGCTCAAGCCTGCCGCGGGCTTGCTGCGGCCACAGCAGCGGATCGGGCAGGAATTCGCTGGACTTCCACTGCTCCGAGAGGCTCATGCTCAACCCGTCAACGGTAACAATCCCGTAGTCGCCCCGCCGCTTGAAACCCTGGACCGGGAAAACGGTGAACCCTGCCCCGTCAAGCAACGCACGTCCTGGTTCAACGAGCAGTTTGGTCTCTGTCTTGGCGAGTGTTTCGCCCACTGTGCCCGGGCCGCAGTCTGTGTCGCTGGATAAAATCGCGGCCAGCATTTCCGCCCCGGTGGGTGACTGATGATAGGGGTAGAAATGGCTGAACGTCTTGGCGCTGTGAAAGTCTGCCTCACCGGCGTCGCGCAAGAACCGCGACCATGTATCGGCGTCGAGGTAACTGACCGCGAACCCGCCGCCGATCGAAATCGCCGTGGCCGCCAATCCGTGTGCTCGCGCCTGCACGACGCGCTCGACCAATTGGACCGCCAGCTGTGCACGGGGTTTGACCTCGTATCCGTTGAGGTGAAAAGAGAACCCTTCCATAGACACTCGGGACCGCTGCAGGGCGCACCGCTTCATCGCGATATCAAGTTCAGCCGCATCGAAGCCGAATCGGCTGTAGGGGTTGGCATCCGGGAGCACCCGCAATAAGATGCGGACCATCTCGCCGCGGCGGGCCAAGGAGATCGCCGTGTCGAGCTCGTCATGAGAGTCGACAGCGATCAAACAGCCGTGGCGAGAGGCCAGCCACAGCAACTGCTGGCTTTTGGCCGGTCCGGTGACCACGATGTCGGGACCGCGCACACCGCGCGACAGCGCATGAACCAGCTCCGGTGCGCTGGACACATCGACCCCGGCGCCACTCTCGGCGCACACCGAAAGCCAGCATCCAGCCTTATTCGCCTTTTTGGCGAAAAACACTTGTCCCCGCACTCCGGATGAGGCAATGACGTCGGTAAAGCCCTTGAGGTTGCCGGCGAAATGTGGCGGAAACAGCACATGGAACGGTCCGCCTACCGCATGAGCAATCTCGCCCAACAACGCATCGTCGGCGGTGATCTGTTGGGACCATGGCGGCGTTATCGCGGGCAGCGACAAGGGACTTCGCGTTAGCTCCACAGCCGGATCTCCTGTCCACGGCCCAGCGCGATCGCTTGAGTAGCCAGCGCATGCGCCACCGGGATGTCAGTGATCGCCATGCCGCTGTTGAACACGAAAACCCGGTCGGCCTTGTCTCGTCTGGCAGGCGCTGTCCCGGCAAGGATGTCGGGCAGCTCGGCGTCCAATGGCAACGAGCCATCTTCATTGGCGAAGCGGGTACCGGTCACCGCCAGCTGGCCCGCGGTGGTGGCCACTCCGTAGTCGGCGTCGCGCAGCGACGACGGGTGCACCCCCGTGCCGTTCACCGAGATAAACAGCGCCCCGGGTTTGAGCCAACTGGTGCGCAGTTTGACCTCGGTGGCCGGGCCCGCCGACGTCGCGACCATGACGTCGGCTTCGCCTGCGGCTTTCTCAGGATCGGTCACGAGCTCGATGTCTCGGTCAGGGTGCTGCTCGCGAAGATAGGCGCGCACTGCGGCGACGCCCTCGGGGTGGGTGGCGAATAGCAGCAGCCGCTCCAAGTCGGGCAGCGCGGCAAGCAGGAATGGAAACGTTTCCCTGCCTTGTGCACCAGAACCGCTCACCAGCGCGGTCTGCGCCCCGGCGGGGGCACACGCCGCGGCGATCAGCGCAGTACTGGCCGCGGTTCGCAGCGTGGTAACTCGGGTGCAGTCCATAAACGCAATAGGCACACCGGCCTTATCGTCGTACAACATAATGGTGATGTATTCTTTTTTGCCTTCGTCATTTTGCATGTAATAATCTTTGAAGGCTAAGATTTGCAGCCCGCCGTCATAGCCGGGCATCGCATACGACGCCGAATCTCGATGCGGTGAACGCATCATGATCTTCGCCGGTGCTCGCGACGAGCCTTGGGCCACTCGCAGATACGCGCCCCGCACGGCTTCGATCACGTCCCGCGGACTGATGGGAAGGTCGGCGATGTCGCTCCGAGTAAGCAGCGGCAGCGCAATGCCCTCACGGGACAGGATCTGCTGCACCGGCTGGCTTGCTATTGCAGAGTTCATATGTCGAGTTCCGTTCTTGTTGTTTGTGTCAAAACGTGGTGGCAGGTTTTGGATTGTTCGCTTTACGTGCGTGATTCGTTGTCGCGCTTTTCTCGTGTCGGATCCCCCCGAGTGACCGGTGGCGGCCCTTGCTACAACGACCCTGCCTGGAGCCCTGTTCGGCGCTGCTCTAGACGCGATGCTGGGCCACAGGCTGCTCTATTGCGCAGGGACGTCGCCACCGGCTCAACTCCTCCATCAAGTCGATTCGGGCACGCCCTAGCTGATGGCGACCACCTCGTCGCGGTCCAGCAGTCCCAGCAATGCGGGCATATCGCTGAGCTCGGCAACGCCCTGCCGACACGATGCGCAACCATCCAGGTGCGCCTCAAACTCGTCGCGGTCGTTCGCAGACAGTGACCCCAGCACATACGCGGCGTCCCACATCGCGCAGTGGTCACTGCCGTCTCCGGGTGGCCGGCCGCCACGCCGCGCGGAAGGCGAGGGCGTGTCACTGCCCTTCCCCGTAGCGGCTGTCGCAGCACTGGCAGCTCGTGATGCATCCGCAACAAGGTCGGCGCGCATCGTTGTACTTCGTTGTTGGTGATTCATTTTCGGACCGCCTTCATGCGGAAATCTTCTCGTCTTCGCCGACCTTCTCGCTGGGAAACCGCGCATGCGAGTGCTGATCTCCGGTGAGGTGCGGAGTCATGGTGGTGGGATCGACGACGGTGGTGCAGCGGGTCCAGCGTTCAACGACGGTGTCGGTCGGGGTGGCGATCTGCTCAGGCCCGCTGGATGGGGTCGCATCGAGCAGGCCGTGCTGACGGCAGTAGTCGTCGTTGTAGATGGTGTCGAAATAGCGTTGCGGCCCGTCGGGAAAGACGGCTGCGATGCGGGTACCGCGCGGATATGTGCGCGCGGCCCAGCCGGCGACCAACGCCACCGCCCCCACGCTCCAACCACCGCTGGTGTAGTGGGTGGCGGCCAGCGTGCGGCACGCCCACACCGCCTCGGACGGCGCGACCCAGTGCACTTCGGTGAACGCACCGTAGTCAACGTTGCGCGGGTAGATACTCGATCCCAGCCCGCGCATCAACCGCGAGGTCGCAGGTTGCCCAAAGATGGTCGATCCGATGGTATCCACGCCGATCAACTGCAGCTCGGGGTTGTATTGACGCAGCACTCGGGCCACCCCGGCTGAGTGGCCACCGGTGCCCACCGAACACACCAGCACATCGATATCGCCGACTTGGTCGGCCAGCTCCAAGGCCAGCGGCCGGTAGGCGTCGACATTGTCGGGGTTGCTGTACTGATCCGGGCACCACGCGTCGGGCTCGGCGTCCAGCAATTCGACGATGCGGTCCTTGCGTGCTTGTTGCCACCCACCTATCGGATGGGGTTCGGCAACTAGATCCACCTGTGCCCCGTAGGCGGCGAGCATGTGCTGGATGATTGGCTCCATCCCAGGATCGGTAACCAACGTGACTGGATGGCGGTACACCATGCCCGCCAACGCCAATCCCAAACCCAAGGTCCCGCTGGTGGATTCGACGATGCGGGAACCAGGAAGGAGCTCGCCCCGCAGTCGGGCGCGTTCGACCATGTGCATCGCGGGGCGGTCCTTCATACCGCCAGGGTTGGCACCTTCGAGCTTCGCCCAAAAACCGCGGTCGCCGCTGCCGAACGGCTCTGAGATCCACAACACCGGTGTGTTACCGACCATGGCGCCTACCCGGCGATAGCGATCCGGGCCATGGTGGCATTTTTGCGGGGTGGAACGAAACCTATCGGGGGCAACCGGATACCGGCATGGGGTGCGATCGCGTGAGCCGTGCAGGGTGTCGATGGACAGGACAGAAGTCATGTGATCCTCGCTTGAGCATCATGCCCGCCACAAAGGCGCGGCAATTTGTCAAAGGCAGCAGCCACCGGCCATCTGCGCCAAGGGCACAACGGCCTGCCGCTGACCAATCAGCGACGAGCGAGGCAGAACTGGGTCAACCGATCTCGACCCGTAACAACAGGAGCCAGCCCACCCGGCGGGCCCCGCCCGGCCGGCACCACAATGCCGCCGAATACACCGGTGATAGCGAGCACCGCCGCTACTAGCCCGAGCGCGACCAATGTGGTGTCCGATCGCGACAGCACGGCGGTAGCGAACTGCTCGGGATGGTGCGATTGTGGCGACCCATCAACAAGATGCGCGTGATTGACATTGACCGCAAATTCGGCGCCCAGCGACGTCAGCAGCGGGTGCGCTACGTGTGCCGCATGGCGTTCTGCCGACAACGCACCACCGTGAATGCCCACCGTGACCAGCGCCCACATCAGGGCCGCCACGACGATGGCCGAGCGGATTCGCAGACGCCTCGTGTCAGTGGGCGGAGCTATACGCTGGGGTTTTTGGATCACATCGGCTGCCGGCCCGAAGAGTCGAACGCCGAGATTGTGGCTATCAACCGTGCCCACAAGCGTCCGGCCCAGCGGGGCGAACCCGCTCACGGCATATGCTGGCGGTGAGCACGACACCGCACGCCGGACATCCATGCACTGGAGTTTATACCCCCCGCTGGTATCGAGTAAAGGACCCTCATCAGTCGTGGCCATAACGTTAGCCGGCTTGCAAAAGGGCGCGGCAGCCTACACTCAGGCGTACACCCCTTCCCCGCTTGAGAGGCGGCGCGTGATCCGTGCGGACCCGCCGAGGCGTCGTGCCGGAGAAACGTTAGACGGCAAATCCTCCCGCAGGGAATTAGGAAAGCGATAATCACGACTATGCCAACGAAACCGGTAGGACCAGTCTCAGAGTCAGAACAGCACGGCTACATCTCCAATAAGGACCGCTACCTGGATCGGCTTCGGCGCATCGAAGGTCAGGTCCGCGGAGTCCAACGAATGGTGGAAAATGATCAGTACTGCATCGACATTCTCACGCAAGTGAGCGCACTGACCCGCGCCGCTCAAGCCGTTGCCCTAGGCCTGCTCAACGATCACCTCAAGCATTGCGTCCTTGACGCCGCCCAGCTCGGCAACGACGAAGCAGAACTCAAACTCAAGGAAGCCTCCGACGCCATCGCACGACTTGTGCGTTCGTAATCATGATGACCACGCGCCATGGGGAACCGACGACGGCTTTGACCGGCATTCGGCGTAATCGGTAAGGAAGTACCAGACGACCCTCAGGTCGTCTCCATACCACGGGCACAGCGTCGAATTCCCCACTATCGTCGGCGGTCGCCGATCATCCTGCTTCCACCGACTCGAAAGCAAGCGGATGGAATTATCTGCGGCGCAAGGATATTGACTCTTAGGCGGAATCTAGACGTGGTGTTGGAACCCGCCTGTTTGCCTGCACTGCTGCATGCGGTCAACGCCAGCAACACCGCGAGTGCGGCAGCAGAGATGGTCGGCAACCGCCACCCAATAGCCGTGGTTCCCTCCCCAAGCCTGCAACGTCGGAAGCATTCCACGTTGCAGGCAATCTTTTAGTTGACGTGAGAGCTACGCACGGGACCCTGAGGCTGGATAGTCAAGCGTCCGTAAAGCTGATGAAGCGGTGGTAGAAGTCTGGTGTTTCGGCAAGCACTCCGCGCTCACGCCGATCGATGTCGGCGTCGCCCGCAAGGCGCCCCGCATTGAAGCGTAGGTCCGCGTGCGTTTGCCGCATCGTGGTGGCCGAAAGTCGTTTCGCGCAGCGGAAGTGATCTTACAAGCGCAGCGGCAATATACGGCTACCGGGTGTAGGTATGCTGGTTGGGGCCCAGTAAATCATTGCGCCTTATCGATGAAAGGACTTGGATGCCTAGACCAGCGTGGAATGACCTGCAGCTGAATCGGCGGACGTTCATTTCCGCCACGATGGCCGGCGGCGTGGGTGTGATGCTGGCCGGGTGCGGGAGGTCGACTGATCCCGCATCCAAGCTCGAGCAGGCCATCGCTGCCGCCGAGAAGGCGCGGCCACATACTGGACGCACGGTGACCGCCACGCTCACACCGCAACCGGCAACCATTGACCTGGGCGGCCCGCTCGCGCGGTCGTGGGCGTACGGGGACGCGCTCCCCGGTCCACTGATCCGCGCCAACGTTGGCGATGAGCTCGCCGTCACCGTCAAGAACCGGCTCGACCGCCCTACCTCAGTACACTGGCATGGCATCGCCTTGCGCAATGACATGGACGGTGTTTTCCCCGCCACCCCGAATATCGCTGCCAATAGCGACTTCACCTACCGATTCACCTCCCCCCATCCCGGCACCTACTGGGCACACCCACACGTCGGCTTGGAAGCCGATTACGGGCTTTATCTGCCGGTCATCATCGACGACCCCGCCGAGCCGGCCAACTACGACGCTGAATGGATCGTGGTCCTCGACGACTGGACGGACGGGATCAGCAAGAGTCCCCAACAGATTTACGATGCACTCAAAAGCCAATCCATGCCTGCCGAGATGCCCGGCATGGGTGCGATGCCCGGAATGAACCCGGTCGGATCCAGCAACCTGCTTGGCAGAGACTCTGGCGACGTCGACTACCCGTACTATCTGGTCAACGGGCGCGTCCCCACGGCGCCAACCTCATTCGCGGCCAAGCCGGGCCAGCGGATCCGCATCCGGTTCATCAATGTCGGTGCCGACACCGCCTTTCGGGTTGCCTTGGGCGGGCACGTTATGACGGTCACGCACACCGACGGTTTTCCGGTCGTCCCGACCGACGTGGACGCTTTGCTGCTGGGGATGGCCGAACGCTACGACGTCATCGTCACCGCCGGCGACGGAGTCTTCCCGTTGGTCGCCGTGCCGGAAGGGAAAAAGGCACCGGCTGGGCGAGCCTTGCTGTCCACCGGCGCCGGCACCGCACCTGAGGTCAACTTCCAGCCGCCCGAACTCAACCGGCGGGTGGGTGTCGTCGATATGTTCGCCGCTACGCCGGCAGCCAGCTTGGGGTCAACCAAGACGGACGTCGATCTGGCTCTCGAACTCACCGGGTCGATGACAAAATACGACTGGTCCATCAACGGCAAGTCCTATCCGAATAGCCCGGCGCCGACCATCAAACAAGGACAGCGGGCCACCCTGACCTTCACCAACTCCACGATGATGTATCACCCCATGCATCTGCACGGCCACACGTTCCAGGTGATCAAACCGGACGGCAGCCTAGGTGCGAGAAAGGACACCGTCAACGTGTTGCCCCGCCAGAAGGTCAGCGCTGTCCTGGTTGCCGACAACCCGGGCATCTGGATGATTCACTGCCACAACGCCTATCACCAAGAAGCCGGCATGATGACCAGCCTCAACTACACCGCCTTCACCACCTAGAAAGTCGCACTCGCAGCATGCCGCATAGTCCCATCGGTGCCAGCGGTTCTCCAATGAGCCGACCTGCCACGCGCAACGCGTCGGAACGCCGCGGTCTGTCGACAATTTGCCGTGAGTTTCTCGCTATCGTCTTGTCCCGGCCATCGCAAGGAAGCGACGATGGCCCCGGGTCGTGGATCGGCTTCGTTCATCCATCGCGGCCAATCGGTCGGGCTGACCTTATAGACGGTGCGACAAATCCCGGCGATCGACGACCGCAGCGCCGTGCGGGAACGTCCGACATGGCCTCAACGCAGGCCTGTTCCAAGTCCGCGCGCAGTTCGCCGAACTCATTGCGCGCGAAAGCCATTTGCAGACCCTTCTCGGCCACGCCTCACAGGCCGAGCCCACCGAACACGACCATTCCACGGTGTGCTGGATCTTGGAGAGCGACCTGGATGTCGGCGACAAGCATCGAGCACGCCCATCCGCGATGCGACAATCGGTACCGGTCCGCAGGCCTCGCAATGCCGTTGATTTCTTGAGCTATTCGACTGCAGCCGAACGGGCGCCATTGGGTCCGGGCCCTGATAAAGCCGCGGGAGACGGGATCGCGGGATACGCAACCGCTTCGCGATGAAACGAGCTCAAAGCCGCGACCACAGTACTTGACCAAGTCCGCGGCCGTCTTTATGAGACGAGATGGGTGACGAACGTCGGGTGCACCAGTAACGCGAGGCCGAGGACGACGAGTATTGCCGCTGTCGCGCGCCTTATATGATCGCCGAAGGGCGCGACTTTTTCCAGCCAGATGACGACCGATAGCGCCAGCATCCACGCCAATTGCATTGTGCCAAAAGCGATCAAAACCCCCATAAGCATCCAACAGGAACCCAGACAGTAGATGCCATAGCGGCCTCCGGCAAGCATTGCCCCAGGTGCACTGCTGAGGTGGTCGCCTGGCCTGACAGACAACGACATGGACCGGTGGCAGTGACGCAGACACGTCGCCTTGAGTGGTGTGAGCTGATGCAGCCCCGCGACCACCGCGACCGCGCCGGCGATGCGGCCGACCCACGGACAGGTGTGTAGCACCGGGTTGAGATGAGTCGATGCCACAAACGCCGGGATGCCCACCACGGTCCACACGGCCAGGTAGCCGACGACGAAGACGATCGCTGCAGCGGCGTTGCCTCCGGCCGTGCGGGCATAGCGGCCGACCACGGGTAAAACCGCGGGAAGCATCATCGCCGCCATCATGGCCACCCACGCAATGAGGAACGCGGCTAGCGACATCGTGGATTGCGTATCCATCGGCATCGCGTCGCCACGCATGCCCGCCGCGCTGACCACCGACCACCACCAGCCCACACCCGCTAAACCCAGCAGCAGCGCCGGTAACCAAATATCAGTCCTCGTACGTCCGTGACTGCGGCCGTTGTCCACTTCACCCGCTCCCTTCGGTAGCGCCCACGATACGACCACGATCTAAACACTACCCACCCGGGGTGGGGTGGGATATGATGGCTGGAACCGGCGTTGATTTGGGAGTGGTGACAGGTATGGGCGAGGAATTGACGGCGAAAAAGCACGCGGCGTTGAATCGGCTCAAGACGGCTCGGGGGCACCTCGACGGGATCATCCGGATGCTGGAATCCGACGCGTACTGCGTGGATGTGATGAAGCAGATCTCAGCCGTGCAGTCTTCGCTGGAGCGGGCAAACCGGGTGATGTTGCACAACCACTTGGAGACGTGTTTTTCCTCGGCGGTGCTGGGTGGCCGTGGGCAACCGGCCATCGAAGAACTGATTGACGCCGTCAAGTTCACCCCGGCACTGACCGGCCCGCAGGCCCAGCTCGGCGGTGCCGCCGTCGGCGAGCCTAACGATAAAGAACCCGCGACCGTGGGCAGCCGCGAGTAACGAACCCCGATGTGTGGTAACGGTCAGTAACTAGCACACGCCACCGCATAGCGGGGCGACGAGATCAGAGGGAGCGTGGAAGATGTTGGCGTTGCATGGGTTTATGGCCAAGGCGGTGCCCACTGTGGTCACCGGCGCGGTAGGGGTCGCCGCCTACGAGGCGCTACGCAAAGGCGCGGCCAAGATACCGTTGCGCTCTGCGACAGTGGCCGTGACCGCCTGGGGCATCCGCGTTGGCCGCGAGGCCGAGCGAAAGGCGGGCGAGAGTGCCGAGCGGGCCAGACTGACCGCCGCAGACGTGATCGCCGAGGCCAAAGAACGCCTCGGGGACGACGTCACACTGGTGGCGGCTGACTCGGGCCACCCCGATGACCACTGACACTATCGCCGATGGCGATCTCGCGCTGAAGGTCGTCTCCAACGCGTCGGGGCGAATGCGTGTGCATGTCACGGGGTTTCGCGTCGACGCGGCCCGGGCCGTCGCGATCGAGGAGACTACTAGCAAGGTGAGCGGCGTGGAGGCGGTGTATGCCTACCCGCGCACCGCCTCGGTGGTGATCTTGTATTCGCGCGAAAGCTGCGACACCGCAGCAGTATTGGCGGCGATCGCCGATGCGGAACACATCCCTGCCGTGTCGATACCTGCGCGTGCCCCGCGCTCGGCTGATGCCCGCCACATCGGTGTGGTGCGAAGAATTGCCAGCGGGATCGGGCTGGCGCTGTTTGGCGTCCGCCGCGCCATGCAATCTCCCGCGCCGGAGGTCGAGAGCAGCGGTGGCTGCGGGTCAGGACCGGCCACGTGTGGCCAACTGTCGCCGCGTGAGCAGAACCAGCGTCAGCGCCGAACGTGGCTGCGACGACTATGGCTGGCCATGCCGCTAGGGCTACTGGCGATGGCGTCGCCGATGCTGTTCGGCGCCTACCCGTGGGCGGGGTGGTTGGCTTTCGCCGCGACGCTACCGGTGCAATTCATCGCCGGCTGGCCCTTTCTCAAGGGGGCCGTGCAGCAGGCGCGGGCACGGACGGCGAATATGGACACGCTGATCGCGCTGGGCACACTGACCGCGTTCCTCTACTCCACCTATGAGTTGTTCGCTGGCGGCCCACTGTTTTTCGACACCGCCGCGTTGATCATCGCGTTCGTGGTGTTGGGCCGCTACTTCGAGGCCAGAGCTACTGGCAAGGCATCAGAGGCGATCAGCAAGCTGCTGGAGATGGGCGCCAAAGAAGCCGTGCTGCTCGTGGACGACCAGGAGCTGCTCGTCGCGGTGGATCAGGTGCAAGTCGGAGACCTGGTGCGGGTACGGCCGGGGCAGCAGATCCCCGTCGACGGTGAGGTCACCGATGGGCGCGCCGCCGTCGATGAGTCGATGCTGACCGGCGAGTCCATCCCGGTCGAGAAAACGGTAGGCGACCACGTCGCCGGGGCCACCGTCAACGTCAACGGCGTGCTGACCATACGCGCCACCGCCGTCGGCTCCGATACCGCGCTCGCTCACATCGTGCGCCTCGTTGAGCAAGCACAAGGCGGCAAGGCCCCCGTGCAGCGGCTGGCCGACCGGGTTTCAGCAGTGTTCGTGCCGGCCGTCGTCGGGGTTGCCGCCGCAACGTTTGCCAGCTGGACGCTGTTGGCCGCCAACCCGATCGCGGGCATGACCGCGTCGGTGGCGGTGTTGATCATCGCCTGCCCGTGTGCGCTGGGGCTGGCCACCCCCACCGCAATCACCGTGGGCACCGGCCGGGGGGCCGATATGGGAATCCTGGTCAAGGGCGGCGAGGTACTGGAAGCGTCCAAAAAGATCGACACCGTGGTGTTCGACAAGACCGGCACTCTCACCCGCGCCCAGATGCGGCTCACCGACGTGATCGCCGGCAAGCGCCGTCAGCCAAATCTGGTGCTGCGGCTCGCGGCCGCAGTGGAGTCGGGCTCCGAACACCCCATCGGCGCGGCCATCGTCGCCAGCGCACGCGAGCACGGACTTAAAATCCCGCACGCCACAGAGTTCGCCAACCTCGCCGGTCACGGGGTACGGGCCGACGTCGACGGCCGCCCCGTAATGGTCGGACGGCGCAAGCTCGTCGACGAGCACAATCTGGAGCTGCCCGAGCACCTTGCCGCGGCGGCCACAGGACTCGAAGAACAGGGCCGCACCGCGGTATTCGTCGGCCGCGATGGTCAGGTCGTGGGTGTGCTCGCGGTGGCCGATACGGTCAAAGATGATGCGGCCACGGTGATCCGGCAGCTGCACGCCATGGGGCTCCACGTTGTCATGATCACCGGCGATAACGCGCGCACCGCGGCCGCGATCGCCGCGCAGGTCGGCATTGACCGAGTAGTGGCCGAGGTGTTACCCGAAGACAAAGTCACCGCGATCCGGGCACTGCAGGACGAGGGCCGGGTGGTTGCCATGGTGGGCGACGGCGTCAACGACGCACCCGCCCTGGTGCAAGCCGATTTGGGCATCGCGATCGGAACCGGCACCGACGTGGCCATCGAGGCCTCCGACATCACGTTGATGTCCGGACGCCTCGATGGTGTCGTGCAGGCGATCGAGCTGTCTCGGCAGACCCTGCGCACGATCTATCAAAATCTCGGCTGGGCCTTCGGTTACAACACCGCCGCGATCCCTCTTGCCGCACTCGGCTTGCTCAACCCCGTCATCGCCGGCGCCGCAATGGGATTGTCCTCGGTAAGCGTGGTGACCAACTCGCTGCGGCTACGCAACTTCGGCCGCGACACCCACCAGGCCGTCACCTCTAGCCCTCAAGCTGCAATGAGTCAGTAACTGCCTCGCTCAGTCATCGTCAGGAACAAACACAGAAAATGCTCCTGCCCGCAGATTAGGCTGCGGCAAAAGCTATTTCGGCCTTTGGCGATGCCGCCAATTGCTCCGGCGATGTCCCATCGGCAACCAAACAACCCCGGCCCATGCCTCGGTGATTCCGAAAACGATTGCGTCCCCACCGCCGGACAGACAGTTAGGCCTATACATCCGATGAAATCGACGTCATGTACCCCCGACCGGTATGATCGAGGTCTTGGTGGCCGACCCACCCGTCACCACGCGGCACACGACCCAATGACGAAGTTGCTCGGAGGCCCAGTGCAAACCACTCACGGATATGTAGCGCATAAGGACAACTATGCCAAGCGACTGCACCGAATCGAGGGCCAGATTCGCGGCATCGCCAAGATGATCGACGACGACAAGTATTGCATCGACGTTCTCACTCAAATCAGCGCAGCCAGCAGCGGTTTAAGGTCTGTGGCGCTAAACCTGCTCGACGACCACCTTGACCACTGCGTAAGCCAAGCACTCGCTCAGGGCGGCGACGAGGCCGACGCGAAGCTGGCCGAAGCCTCCGCCGCTATCGCGCGCCTCGTTCGCTCCTGACTACCGCGATAGACACAGGTGACCGCGAGGCGTAGCCACGCTGCGATACCTGTGCCGCTACCGGATGTTCGGCGCACGCTCCTCCCAGGACGAAGTGTCGGCGACGTCGCCCAACACATACGCCCCAAAAGCCCCCTCTCCGCTTGTCGCTGCGCCCGCCCACCTCTGGCCGCCCTATAACCGCTGATCCGCGATCATCAGATTGCACAGCCTCTCCCCCGGACTTCGGCTCAGGGTGCAGACCCGGCACCGCATTGCCCTGCGACAAACATACGCTTGGCCCACGTTGATCTACCTACCCTACCGGGGTAATGTTTAGCCATGGAAGCAGCTTGCCGCTGCCGCTCTAAACCCACCGTCCGGGTCCGTGGCAAATCCATTCGGACGCGGCTTGCACTGCTAGTGCGGCCACTCCACATGATGGCAAACATCCTGTTCAGTGTTGTCGTAACCTTAGCTGTTAGTGGACTCGCAACGACCGCCCGCGCTGACCCGAGCCCGTTCAGCAATCTCAGTTGTTCCTGCCAGTTGCCCGCGGGGCTCAGCCATGCTGACCCTGACCCGATCCTCGAAGGAATCCAAGACGGTCTTTCTCATCAGCAACCCACTATCCGACGGCTTCAGTAATCTCGGTCAAACTCCCAGCCGGATCCGGTCTGGGCATGTTGGTGTTGGCACGGCGCGGCAGTCAACTCGCCGATGCACAAGATCGGTGTCGCAGTCCTCGCAACCGGGCCGCGATCCCGAATCCCGTTGTCTCACGGGTGAATCGCGCGTCCGGCTGCGGACGCAAGGTGCGGAATCAGCGATGACCCGGCTGTAACCGCTAGACGCGCTGCAGGCAATGCCTCGACCATCTAGAGCAGGAGGGTGCCCCGGCGCCCTCGGCAACGGCAGCAGCAGACCAGGCGTTTGTCTGTTTTCACCAAGCCGAGGACCGCCGACATCCGCCACAAAAGACTATGGGGCGTTCACAAGCGTAGTTCGCCCAGCAGCCGTCATCCGGAGTTCGCCTGGATCGGTTCGCGCTCCGTGAGAACGAGCGATCTGCGACGCCGCCCGCGACTATGCAGCACGCTAGCGACTGCGACGACTAGGCAGGTCGCCGCTGGCACCACCAGTGCATACCCGCCAAGTCGATTGCCGATCAGCAGCCCGGCTACGCCGCCTATAAGAAACAGCACTAATGTCGCTGTCAAGACGGCGGCTTTCCATTTGTCGATTCCGTGCCGTCGGCTACGGCCGAGCATTAGCCCGAGGTCGGTGACAGTGCCAGTGAAATGGGTCGTACGGATAGACATCCCGCGAATGCTTGAGGTCAAACCATTTTGCAGTCCAAGGGCGGCGGCGGCGAACAGCGCCTGAACGACGGCGGAATGAATCCCGACCGCGGAAATCTGCGCCTTAACGGCGGCATTCTCCACTCCGACGGCTGCAAAAAGAAGCAATCCGGCTTCTGCGATCAGGACGGCTGCATGCCGCGTACCTGTCTGGGCTTGACTAGCCGCGAGGATTGCGCCAGCCGCCGTGGTACCGGCCAAAAATCCCGATAGAATCGCGGCGAGCACATGGCCCTCATACAGCCACGGGTTGGCTGTATCCATGCCTAATTCGGTGGTGACACCGGTCAGATTACCCACCGGAAACGCCAACACCAGAATGGCTACCGCGTTGACGTAACCAGCAACCGAGGCGAGCAGCCCGCTGTAGCCAACCAACAGTCCCTGTGGTGGCAACCAGCGTCTGGTACGTGTCTGTCGCATCATCTTCTTCCGTCCTCGGCGGTACAAGAGGAAATTCTAACGTGCGTACATGTCCGTTCAGCGCACGGAAAGTGCTGTGAAGGCTTGCTATTGTGCGACGGGGACCGTGTGCCGATCGGTGCGGCCCCCAGCTCAGGCAGCTAGCGAGCTCCACTTCACTACTCAGTCTGGATGCGCTGCTGCGGATGGATGTTGTTGTGGGCCTGTATGTTTGGCTATTCCCGGTAATTTATCGATGACTCACCGCAACAATTTTGCGGTGTTCGCTAAAGTGGGAGCACTTGCAATGGTGTGAGCCTGTCCCCGGGACTGCCGACAACCTATCGAGCCGTCGGTGTGCGCGCTAAGCCAGCAACCGGCCGGCAATATCCTCGCGGCCACGAAAGCAATCGAAGGGGCACGACATGGATTTCGCAGTACTACCGCCGGAGGTTAACTCCGCGCGGATGTACGCCGGTCCGGGCTCTGGACCGATGCTGGCCGCCGCCATGGCATGGGACGAATTGGCGGCCGCGCTGCAGTCGGCGGCGAACTCGTACCAGGCGGAGATCATCGCCCTGACCTCAGGTCCGTGGGTTGGCCCGTCGGCGGCCGCCATGACCGCGGCGATCGCGCCCTATCTGGAGTGGATGCGGACCACCGGCGCCCAGGCCGAAGAAGCCGCCACCAACGCCCGGGCCGCGGCCTTCGCCTACGAGACGGCATTCGCCGAGACGGTGCCACCGCCGGTGATTACCGCCAACCGCACCCTGCTGGCGAACCTCGTCACGACCAACTTCCTCGGGCAGAACACGCCGGCGATCGCCACCACCGAGACCGAGTATGCCGAGATGTGGGCGCGCGACACCGCGGCCATGTTCGGCTACGCGGGTTCTGCGGCCGCAGCGACACGGCTGACGCCCTTCGCCCAACCGGATGAGATGACGAATTCGGAGGCCGGCCAATCCCAGGCGATGACCCGGGTAACCGGCACCGCCGCCGGACGCATGCGCAATGCCGTGGCCCAGCAATCGTTTTCCACGGTGCCCAACACGTTGACCAGAGCCGCGGTGACGCCAGCGGCCGTCGACCCATCTTCGGCGACGGACCTGTTGGGCCTAGAGAGCGATCTCATCGCGATCTTCCTGAACGCGCCGGCCAGCGTCGCGGGACTTGGAATCGCGTCACCGTCGGCCGCGATCGCTCTTCCGTTCGACATCGCCGGTGCGCTGACTGGTTTCCACACCGATGACATCGTCAGCGGCTGGGCCGGGGTGCAGCCCTGGCCGGGGACGGGCGCGGTGCCGCCATCGCCGTTCCCGGTCATCACGAACCCAGCCGGCGGATCGTTGGCGTCGGCGGGTCTGGCCGAGGCGAACACTGTTGGAGGCTTGTCGGTGCCACCGGGGTGGACGGTTGCGGCCCCGGCGGCGATACGGCCGGCCGCTTTGGCCTTGCCGGCCACCAGCGTCGGCGCCGCGGCCGCGGCCGCGCCGAGTGGCGCCCGCAGCCTGTTCGGCGAGATGGCGGTGGCGAGCATGGCCGGTCGCGCGTTGGCCGGAATCGGCGCCCTGGATCGGGAGCGAAGCAAGACCGAAACGGTGAAGAACTCGCGCGACCCAAATAAGCACCAGAAAAACGAGATTGGCGAGCAGGCAACCGCGGCGCAGGTTTCACCGGAGGACTCAATCGCGAGCATCACCGCCGAGCTTCGCGAACTGACATCGCTGCGCGACGCAGGAATCTTGACCCAGCAGGAATTCGAAGAGCAGAAAAAGCGCCTGCTTCCGAGCTGACCAGGTGTCTGTTGTCGTCCTATCTGAGACAAGCGTGGCCGCGGTCTGGGGGATGTCCGAAACGGCGGTGGTGGCGGGTGCGATGCGTTGCATCCGCCAGAATGCAAGGAGCCTAAGCGTGCCAACGACGTTGGGCATTTCGGCGATCGCTAGGCCGCCCGAGTGGGTCACGACGACGCCACGGACGATCCCACCGCCATCCGTTCAGCGCGTTGATGACCAGCCGCGGAATCACGGTATTGCCGTGCCACCATGGAGGTCACGCTGCTCGACGCTACTGCGAACGCTTGGCCGACCACGCCGTGCCAATCACACGTCATACCAACTTCCGGGCCGTCGGAAGCCACATCGAACCTAAGCAAGACAGGAACTGATCGGTTTCGTTCGTCCACAAAGAAACAGCGCAAGAGAAAGGTCTGAAGTCGTCGAGCCCGACCCACGCTGCCCGTCTGCCATGCATGATCGATCCGGGGGAAGGTCGGGGCCGGGTCAGGCTAGGGCGCTTCCGGCCTGCCATTGCGCCCAAGGCACACTCCAGTCACCGTTGTTCTGCAACGACAGTGACGGGCCCCCGGTGTTGCGGATCTCGACGATGTCGCCTGGTTGGGAAAAGCCGAAGAACCATTTGGCGTTGTCGCCGTTGAGGTTTAGACAGCCATGGGAAGTATCGGTGTTGCCCTGGGCCCACACTGTGCTGTCGAGTTGGTGAAGATAGATGCCGTCGGGGCTGATGCGGGTGGCGTAGTTGATGGTCTCGCGGTAGCCGAGGTGGGAGTTGACGGGCAGGCCATAGGTAGACGAATCCATCACGACCGGATTGGACTTATCCATCACGGTGTAGACACCTGGCGGGGTCCAAAACGTCAGGGTCTGGCCGCCGATGGTTTCCGTTCCGCCCATGCCCATCGAGGTGGGCATGGTGCGCACCAGAACGCCGTTGTTGTAAACGTTGACCTGCTTGGTGTTGTCGTCGGCGATAGACACATGGGCGTCACCGATGGTGAACGACGTCTGTTGGTCCTCTTGGCCGTACAATCCGTTGCCCAGCGGCGCGCCGTAGATGTTGGCTGCCACGCTGATTTTCGTGCCCGCCGGGTAGTAGTGCTTAGGGCGCCAATGGGCGTTCTGGTCATCAACCCAATACCAGGATCCTTCGACGGGCGGAGCCGTCGTCACAGTCAGTCGGCGCTGCGTGGCCGTGCGATCGATGATGGGTTCGTCGAAGTGGGCGACGATGACCGTGCCGACCCCGTAGGTGCCGCGGTCGTGCAGCACCGCACCCGAGGTGGTGGTCAGCGACACCGAAGCCTGATTACTGGGTGTGAGCGTGGTGAACCGGTACATCTGTGAAGCGGGAGTTCCCGTCGGCCCCCGACTGACCACAGTGATGGTGTAGCTGCGGCCGTAGCCAAGCGCTACGCCGGGCTTCCACACGAGGCGGTCGGGGGTCATGGCACCCGGGATCGGCTTGTCCTGATCGTTGATCATCTGCACGTCGGTCAGGGTGGTGCCGTTGGCGGCGCTCACCGTGACAGCGCCCAGCGGGTCGACGTTCACGGCGTTGGGGTCCGGGGTGACGGTGACGGTCGCGGGCGTTTCACGGCGGGGGGCCGACTCGGTGGGAAGCGCACCGTTGTGGTCATCGCCTCGCCCGATCACCACCACCGCCACCACGGCCATCACCATGACACTGATCACGGCGACCGCGATGAGGCTCATGCGAGTCCGTCGATCAATAGACACGAGACGCCTTTGTCCTTCCCACATTCGTTGTCACCGGCGCGGCGCGCAGGCTACAGCCAGGTACTGCATCAGCAGCTATAAGCCCACGTTCGACTAGGGTTGATCGTGAACATTGAAGCTGAGCCGGTCGAAGCTACGGAAGTGCCCAACCACCGCTTCACCGCATCGCTCCATGGATTCCCGCCTCATACCCCTTCAGGGTATAGCATGTTGCAACTCGTTGTATCACCAGCACCAATGTCTGAATCCGTGCGAATATGGCCCGGTCCGGCCACCGCCCACGCTTCTAGCCTTCCCCTGCACAGGGACCACCTTTGGCTCCCCGTCATATGCCTATCCATACAGGGCCGACGCCCGATAATGTTGCTGCTGAGCGTCTTTCAGGTGGCAGCAATCGCCTGTCTCCTTACCGACGCGGTGGCCGGCGCAACGGCGTTGTCTTGTGTGCTCAATACCGGCACCGGATATACAGCCGTCTTCAGGAGCGCTTCATCCACCCCACCAGGCGTCGGCTTATCCTCCACAAGACAAAAACGTCATCGACAACAACCGACGCGCGCCCCCTCGTTTACGCCGGGCCATCCGCAGCCAATAGTCTCAAGTACAGGCGGCGACAGACAGCGAAGCAGATATCATCGTTTGGGCAGAGAGGGCAGGGACGCGACATAGGGCTAGCCGGATACTCGTTCCCACGTGTGAAGGCCTTAAGCGGACGCCATGGCACGGCACTGCTCCGCGCATTGACGGCACGCCCGCGCGCAGTCGCGGCAGTAATCAGTGTCGTGCTTCTCACACCCTGCTGCGCAGGCATCGCAAGTCTCCGCGCATACCGCACAGATTTGAGCGGCCCATCTCGAGCCGCGAGCCAGCAGAGTAACGCAGGCCGCGCATACAGTTGCGCAGTCTTGGCACAACCGGGCACACTCCGCCATGTGAGCATCGGTGATGCAACAGTTGTAATTGCATGCCTCACATGCCTGCTGACATTCGGCGCACGCGTCCAGACACGCCTGATTTCGCTTGTCCACCATCGCCGTCGCCATCATCGCCTCATTTCTGCCTTACCTGTGCCCCCGTAATGGGCGTGACGAAGCCCGCCGCGGCCCGGGCTGACGCGCCCACCATGACCCAATAGTTGCAGCTTAGGCCGCGCGAGGATTCGTGCACAAGGATTTGCGCCGCCGTCGGCTACCGACGTTGCCACCCAACGGAGCCGAGCGCCTTATCCTGAGACGGCCAGCCACCCCACGGTCCGGCGCTTGGCTTGGGGCTGGGCACGGGCGCCTGATGTTCGTCGGCCGACGCTTTGGAACCCCCTCCCGGTATAGGGTGTCTGGGTGCTCCCGATACGCGACCCCAGGATTGGCAGAGAGGAGTTGCGGTGTCCCAGAGCGACGAGCAGGTTACCGGCATGATTTGCGGTCACTGCGAGAGGGCGATTCTTGAGGAAGTCGGCGAGATAGCGGCGTATGAGAAATCGATGTCACTCGTCGACGGTGCAGCACTGCCGGACGCCGTCGCGGCCAAGCTTCTTCATCGAATGGTCGTCAGCCCATGGATTAAGCCATATCAAAGCCGGGAAGCCTTGCTTGGCGCAACCGCGGCCCTCCGCCCTGGCCTCTCCTGCTGGGCAAGTGTCTGAACGATGTGACCAGCAATGAAGGACTGCAGTCCCAGGCGGCTCAGAATTCACGTCGAAGAAAGGAATCCAGTGGCTAAAATGAGAATGGCGGTAGCCGCCGTCACGACGCTGGTCGCGCTCGCGACGCTGACCGCATGTAGCAATTCTGGTAGTCAAGCCAACCAAACGACGTCGCCCACGTCGGCGCCTGCAGAGCAAGCACACAACCAGACCGACGTGACGTTTGCCCAGCAGATGATCCAGCACCACCAGCAGGCCATCCAGATGAGTGACGCGGTACTGGCGAAGCAAGGGATCGACGCTCGGGTAGCGGACGTGGCCAGACAGGTCAAGGCGGCGCAGGCGCCCGAGATTCAGCAGATGCAGTCGTGGCTGAGCCAGTGGCGCATGCCCACTATGCCGATGATGCCGGGCAAAAGCACCATGCCCGATAGCAGCATGCTGCCGATGCCCAGAGAGAGCATGACACCCGGTTCGCAAATGATGCCGGGGATGATGTCGCCGAGCGACATGACCGCGTTGCAGAACGCCCAGGGGGTCGATGCCAGCAAGTTGTTCCTGCAGCAGATGACCCAGCACCATCAGGGCGCGATCACGATGGCGCAAAACGAAATTAACGCCGGTCAATTTCCACCGGCTATCGCTATGGCGCGTTCGATCGTGACCAGTCAGCAGCAGGAAATCACCACGATGCAAAACATCCTGTCAACGCTGTAGGCGGCGGCCAATGGCGAGATGTCACCAGCCCTCGCCAACCGGGTGGTTGTGCACCGACAGGGATGATCGTGAATGCCGCGCCAAGGACCGCCGCGCTAGCGACGGCGATGTTGCCGCCGTGGGCTTTGGCGGTGACCCGTCCACGCTGAGTCACACGCCTGCGTGGTCGATGCTCAAGCGTCCCAACGGTTAGCCGGCTGGTAGCTCGACCACTTTGCCGGTGCCGTTGCCGGCGACGAGTATTCCTCGACGGTGGTGTTCACCGCCACGGCTACGGGATGGTTGCCGGTGAACGGCAGCACCTCAAGTTGCTCGACCCGGATCAAGCTTCACCACCTTGCCGCTCTCGTGGTCGGTGACGTAGACAGCGCCGGTGGTGTCGACAGCGATACCCGAGGGCAATGTGAGCCCGTGAAGGGCAGCACGATCGGGGTGCTCGACCCGGAATGCAACTTCACCACCCCGTCGTTGTCGGAGTCGGTGACGCAGACGGTTCCAGCGGCGTTCACCGCCACACCATCCGGATGATTGAGGCCGGTGAACGGCAGATCAGTCTGCGTGTTCGACCGTGTTTCCATCTTCACCACTTTGGCCGCGCCCTGTGTCGCGACGGAAATGCAGAAGCGACGATGGCATGTTCGCCGACGGCACGCTGGCCGATCGGATTGGCCACAGGACGTCGATCGTGGCCGGCTGCCTGATACTCAGAGTCGGGTTCGCGTTACGGATTCGAGCGTCGGCATCCGGGATGAAAAGTGTTGCCACACCGGATTACGTACCGGCGACTACTGCGAGGCGGACCCGGCAACTCCGCGGTTTGCTAGTTGGCTCCTTATCGGACGCTAGACACCCCACCCTAGGCGCATAAGTTAGGTAAGGCTACCGTAATCTGGTTTGTTTGGGGGTGGTGCTCAGCAGGAGCACAGCCCTAGGCCGCCGATGGCGAAGAGTGAGAGGGGTTGCATATGCGCGCGGTGTTCTTCGGGTTCCAGTCCTGGGGGTACAAGACTCTGCAGGCGATGATCGAGATGGAGCAAAATGTCGTGCTGGCCGTCACCCACCCGTCCAGCGAGGAATCGTACAAGGCGATCTGGTCGGCGCCGGTCGAAGAACTCGCGCGAGACCACGGCATCCCCCTGCATCTCACCGAGACGGTCGACGCCGAAACCATCGACCTGGTCAAGCGCGCCGACCCCGATGTCATCGTCGTCAACAGTTGGTACTACCGGATGCCGGCGGAGCTGTACAACCTGCCGCCGCACGGAACCCTGAATTTCCACGACTCGCTGTTGCCGAGATTCACCGGGTTTTCGCCCGTGCTGTGGGCGTTGATCAGCGGTGAGTCCGAGTTCGGGCTGACGGTGCACCGGATGGACGACGGCCTGGACACCGGGGACATCCTCGTCCAGCGTTCGGTGCCGATCGGCCCCGACGACACCGGCACCGAACTGGTGCTGCGCGGCATGGATCTGATCCCGGGCGTGCTGGCCGAGGCGCTGGGTGCGCTGGAGTCCGGCACCGCGGCCTGGCGGCCGCAGAACAAGGCCGAGCGGACATACTTCCACAAGCGTTCGGAGCGGGACAGTTTGATCGACTGGAGTTGGGCGGCCGAGGACCTGGAGCGGTTCGTGCGCGCGCTGTCCGACCCCTATCCCCGCGCCTTCAGCTTTTACCGCGGTGAGCGGGTCGAGGTCCTCGAGGCGCGCGTCTCCGACGCCGGTTACGGCGGTACACCGGGGCGGGTGATCGTCCAGGAGGAGGGCGGCGCGGTGGTCTGCGGGCCCGACTCGCATCGGGGCAACAATCGCGGCCTGGTGATCACCCGCGTCCGCTCCGCGGACGGGGTCGAGTGTGGCGGCGAAAAGTTCTTCCGGCGAGGCGGTTACCTCACCAGCCGGCCATGAGTCGTTGCCCTTTCTGAAAGACTTTGATGGACAACGCATCTTCGGCCACCACTGCCGCACCGATATCTGCCGTTCCCGCCGCGCAATCGGACATCAGTGCCCCCGCCTACCCGGACAAGATCGACGGCAGATTGCTCTGGATCGGCGCGGTATGCGGCCTGGCCAGCATGATGGGAAACCTGGACGGCACCGCGGTCGCCGTCGCTCAACGAACCTTCGTCACCGAATTCGGCTCCACTGCGGCCATCGTCTCGTGGACCATGACCGGCTACATGCTGGCGTTCGCCGCCGTCGTCCCCGTAACCGGCTGGGCCGCGGACCGATCCGGCACCAAACGCCTCTTCATGGGCGGCGTCCTGGTGTTCACGCTGGCCTCCCTGCTGTGCACAATCGCCCCAAACATCGTGCAGCTCATCGGGTTCCGTGTGCTCCAAGGGATCGGCAGCGGCATCATGACACCGCTGTGCTTCGTGATCTTGACCCGGGAGTCGGGTCCCAAGCGCCTCGGCCGCCTCGTCGCGATAGGGGCAGCTCCGTTCCTGCTCGGACCGCTTGGCGGGCCGATCCTGGGTGGATGGTTGATCGACACCTGCGGCTGGGAGTGGATTTTCCTGATCAACCTGCCGATCGGGCTAGCCGCCCTGGCGGTCGCGGCGCTGATGTTTCCGAAGGACCGCTCCGCGCCGTGGGAAACTCTCGACGTCACCGGCATGCTGCTGCTGTCACCCGGCATGGCGGCCTTGCTGGCCGGGATGTCATCCCTCCCCGGGCGCCGCACGCTAACCGACCACCATGTGCTGCTTCCCGCGATCGCCGGCCTGGCATTGATCGCCGCCTTCGCCGTTCACGCCTGGCGTCGGACGGATGCCCCACTGATCGACCTGCGCCTGTTGAAGAACCGCATGGTCAGGCAGGCCAACCTGACATTGCTGATCTTCGCGGCCACCTATGTCGGAATCTCGTTGCTTGTCCCAAGCTATTTCCAGGTGGCGCTGCACCAGACGCCGATGCAGGCCGGGATGCACTTGATCGCCATGGGGGTGGGCGTCATTGTGACCACACCCGTGGCCGGAATAATCATGGACAGGCGCGGGCCGGGCAAGATCGTCCTCGCTGGCTTCCCGCTGATCGCAGCGGGATTGGGCATCTTCACCATCGGAGTCGCCCGGCACGCAGACTATGCACCGATGCTGATGGCCGGCCTGCTGCTCATGGGCATGGGAATGGGCTGTGTCGCAACGCCTCTCTCCGCGGCCTGCGTGCAGCCGTTGGCGCCGCATCAGATCGCCCGCGGCGCCACGCTGCGCAGCGTCAACAATCAGCTGGGCGGCGCGGTCGGGGCCGCTCTGATGACGGTGCTGTTGACGAATCAACTCATCCACGAAGACACCGGCACCGCGTCCGGCCACCTCGTCCACGCCTACACGCTGGTCTTTGCGGCTGCCGCCGCAGTGGCGGCGATCGCGATCATCGCCGCGGCGTTCCTGCCGGCCACAACCTCCGGGAAATATGATGCAGCACAATCCATTTGATGGCCGGGAGCTGGTAGCCCGGCTCAACGAGACCAACCTTACGAGCGCCCGAGCGCTCGCCCGATGAGAAAGTCCGTCGTCTGATGCTCAATTACGGGACGCAACCAGACATGCTGGGGCCGTTGACCGCCGCCCAGCGGGCTATCTGGGCTGCGCAGCAACTCCGGCCCGAGGTCCCTTACAACTTCGCGGGTTACCTGGCGATCGACCACGACGTCGACGCCGACAAGCTCATGGCAGCTTGCGAATCGGCGGTCGCGCGGTTCGGCACGCCCTGCGCGCGGCTGTCCGTCGATGACGGCGAGCCGGTCTTCATCGTCGACCGTGCTTTTCCGCTGACGCTGTGCTGCGTCGACCTGCGCGCCGAGGCTGACCCGGCCGCCGCCGCGCACAGCTGGATGGAAGACGACTACTGCCGGCCGGTCGACCTGCTTGCCGACCGGCTCATCAACTTCGCGCTGCTGCGGATCGCCGACGATGTGTCGTACTTCTATCTGCGTACGCACCACGTTCTCGTCGACGGCTATGGCGCCAACAACATCATTCGTCACGTCGCGGCCGTCTACTCGGGAGGCCGGCCCCACACCGGCGAAGTCGACTTTTCCGCATTCGCACTGCTCCTAAACGCCGACCGGAAGTATCAGCAGTCTTCGCGCAGTGGTGCCGATGCCGAGTACTGGAAGACCGTCGTGCGGGGGCCGCTGGAAGTCACCGACCTGGCGGGAACGCAGCGGCCCGTGGCGCCACGCCATCCGATGGTGCGCGAGTTGGTGTGCACGCACCGACTCCTGGGAAACGGGCAAGACCAGTTCGACGTCGCGAGGGTCGTGGCGGCAACGGCCGCATTCATCGCGAAAACCACTGGTCGTCAGGACATTTCGCTGTCGCTGCCGGTTTCGGCACGCACCACTGCGGCGCTGAAGAAAAGTGCGGGCATGGTGTCCAACATGGTGCCGCTGGTCATCGGTGTCGATGACGGCGACACCGTCGGCGAACTGACCGATCGGGTCGGCACGGCCGTCATCGGTGCGCTGCGCCATCAACAGTTCCGGGGCTGGCCCGACCTTGTCGCCGACGCGAGCCGTCATGACACGAATGTCGAATTCGGGCAGGTGGTCAACGTCTTCAACTTCGCCGAGCCGATGCCGTTCGGTCCGTCGCTACCCATGTGCAACGTGTTGACCACCCTGCCGATCCAAGACACTGCGATCAACATCTATCCCCCGCTCGGTGGCGGCACGCCCCGCATTCAGTTCGCATGGAACCCAGAACGATACACCGCCGACGAGATCGACAGGCACATCACACGTTTGGAATCACTGTTCGACCGTCTGCTGATGGCGGAAGCGTCGGTGGTGCTGGGGGAGGTGCCGCTGCTGGACCGCGGTGAGCGCGATCTGGTGCTGTCGAGGTGGTCCGGTGCCGGTGTGGGTGCCCCGGTGGGTGCGGCGCCGGAGCTGTTGACCGCTGCGGCGGCAGGCGATCCGGATGCGGTGGCGGTCGTCGATGGTGACCGTGAGTTGTCGTACCGGGAGCTCGACGAGTCCTCGACGCGGTTGGCGCGGGTGCTGATCGATCTCGGTGTGGGCCCCGAGCGCGCGGTGGGTGTGGCGATCGACCGCTGCGCGGAATTGGTGGTCGCCTGGTGGGCCGTGGCCAAGGCCGGTGGCGTGTATGTGCCGGTGGATCAAGCCCAGCCGGTCGAGCGCGTCGCCACGGTGCTCGATGCGGTGGCGGCCATGTGCGTATTGACGTGCGGCAGCGACGATGTGGCCGGCGCCGGGGTGCGGCCGGTGCTCCGCGTGGACGGCCTCGACCTGACCGGGCGAAGCGCGGATCGCATCACCGACGCGGATCGGCTGGCGCCGCTGGACGTGGACAACGCGGCTTATGTGATCTTCACGTCGGGGTCCACCGGCACCCCCAAGGGCGTGGCCGTTGCTCACGCCGGCCTGTTGGGTGTGGCCGCGGCGCAGCGCGCGACGTTCGGTTTGGGTGCGCGCGCGCGGGTGCTGATGGTGGCCTCGCCGATCTTCGACGCGTCGGTGTTCGAGATGCTCTGGGCGGTCGGCGCGCGGGCAACACAGGTGATTGCGCCACGCGACGTCTATGCCGGTGACGCGTTGACCGCGTTGCTGCGGGCCCACCGGGTGACTGCGGCCGTGTTGACGCCGACGGTGCTCTCGTCGTTGGATCCGGCCCGACTGGATGGGCTCGACACGCTGATCACCGCCGGCGAGGCCTGCCCCGCCGAGCTGGCGGCCGCCTGGGCCACGGACCGGCGGATGGTCAACGCCTACGGCCCCACCGAGGCCACCATCTGGGCCACGTGCAGCACGCCGCTGGCCGTGGGCCAACCGGTCCGCATCGGCGCCGCCATCCCCGGAGTGCGCACCCTGGTGCTCGACGCGCAACTGAACCCCGCACCCATCGGGGTGGTCGGCGAGCTCTATCTGAGCGGGCCCGCGCTAGCGCGCGGATACGTGGGCCAACCAGCCTTGAGCGCAGAACGCTTCGTCGCCAACCCCTTTGGCGGCCCCGGCTCGCGGATGTATCGCACCGGCGACCGCGTGTGCTGGGATCCGGACGGGCAATTGCGCTACCTCGGGCGTACCGACGCGCAGGTCAAGATCCGCGGCTATCGCATCGAACCCGGCGAGGTCCAGACCGCCCTGGCGGCCGTGGCCGGGGTCAGGCAGGCGGTCGTGATCGCCCGGGAGGGCGATGGGGGCGACACGCGCCTGGTCGGATACATCACCGGCACGGCCGACCCCGTGGCGATCCGTGGAAAACTCGCCGAGGGGCTCCCAGCCTACCTGGTGCCCGCCGCGGTCGTCGTGATCGACGCGCTGCCCCTAACCGCCAACGGCAAACTGGACACCCGGGCCCTGCCCGCGCCGAAATACACGGCCGGCGCCTACCGGGCCCCCGCCGACGCGGTCGAGGAGATCCTGGCCGGCATCTACGCCCAAGTCCTGGGTGTGGAGCGGGTCGGTGCGGACGACTCGTTCTTCGACCTGGGCGGCGACAGCATCATGTCGCTGCAGGTGGTGGCCCGCGCGCGGACCGCCGGCGTGATGTGCCGTCCGCGTGACGTTTTCGTCGAGCAGACCGTGGCCCGGTTGGCCAGGGTGGCCACGGTGACTGTCGGCGACGACGACGCTCTCGATGACGGCACCGGGCCGGTGACCGCGACCCCGATCATGCGGTGGCTGCGCGACCTCGACGGCCCGGTCGACCAGTTCAACCAGACCATGCTCGTGCAAGCCCCCGCCGGGGCGGGCGAGGCCGACGCGGTGGCGGTCCTGCAGGCGCTGCTGGACCGGCACGCCATGTTACGGCTTCGCGTCGACGACGACGGCGCCGACGGATGGTCGCCGTCGGTGCCCGACTCGGGCTCGGTCGACGCCGCCGGATGCGTGCGTGCGGTGGACGTTTTGTCCGATGCGGCGCTCATCGACGCGCGCTCGCGGATAAACCCCGGCGCCGGGGCCATGATCAGCGCGCTCTGGGTGTCCAGCACCGGTCAGCTGGTATTGATGATTCACCACCTGGCTGTCGACGGGGTCTCGTGGCGAATCCTGTTGGAAGACTTGAATATCGCCTGGGCCCAGCACCGCAGCGGTCAGCCGGTCGTCTTGCCGCCGGGCGGCACATCGTTTGCCCGGTGGTCGGCGCTGCTGAACGAGCACGCGCGCCACCCCGAGGTGGTGGCCCAGGCCGACGCATGGCGGCGGGTATCGGCCACGCCTCCAGTGCTGCCGGCGGCTCACGTTACCGATACCCACGCCGACGCCGGCCACCTGTCGGCCCAGCTGGACGTCGAGACCACCCGCATGCTGCTGGGCGAGGTGCCCGCTGCGTTTCGCGCCGGCGCGCACGACATCTTGCTGATCGCGTTCGGCATGGCGGTCACGCAGCTATCCGGCAACGGCGGGGCACCGATCGGCATCGACGTGGAAGGCCATGGGCGACACGAGCTGAGCGCCACTGTGGACCTGTCGCGCACGGTGGGCTGGTTCACCGCCACCTATCCGGTTGCATTGCATCTTGGCGGCCTGGACTGGGCGCAGGTCGCGGCCGGTGACGCCGCTCTGGGAGCGGCGCTCAAGGGGGCTAAGGAACAGCTGCGCGCCCTGCCCGACGGCCTCACCTACGGGCTGTTGCGCTACCTCAATCCCGATGCGGGCCTGGGTGATTGCGATCCCACGGTGGTGTTCAACTACCTGGGACGACTGGCCGGCACGGCCGAGCTCTCCGACGATGTGTGGCGGCCAAGCCTAGAGAGCTTGTCGGCCACCGCCGTCGCGTCCGCGGTGCCCATGCCGCTGTCCCACACCGTGGCGCTCGACGCCGGCGTCCTGGACGGCGAGGACGGCCCACGGCTGCACGCCAACTGGACCTGGGCGACGTCGGTACTGGATCACGCGGACGCAACGCGCCTGAACGAGTTGTGGTTTGAGGCACTGCGGGGAATCTGCGCGCACGTGCGCCGCGGTGGCGGCGGCCTCACCCCATCGGACGTTGCCCCCGCGCGTCTCACCCAGCAACAGATCGATGCCTTCGAGCGGCACGGCCGCATCGCCGACGTCTTGCCGCTGACCCCGCTGCAGCAGGGGCTGTACTTTCACGCCGCGGCCGCGCAGGCCGGCGGCGTCGTCCTCTACGCCCTCCAACTCGACATCGGCATCGCCGGCCCCCTCGACCCGCAGCGGCTGCGCCAGGCGGTCCACACAACCGTGCGCCGCCACCCCAACCTCGCCGCCCGCTTCTGCACCGAGATCGACCCGCCCGTGCAGATCATCCCCGGTAACCCCACGGTCCCTTGGCATTACGTCGACCTCAGCACCGATCAGCCCGAGCTTGACGACCGCGTCCAACGGTTGGCCGCCGCCGAACGCGCCGCGGTCTGCGAGCTGGCCGACCCGCCCGCCTTCCGGGCGGCGCTGGTTCGCACCGCCCACGACCGGCACCGGTTTGTGCTCACCGCCCACCACGTGGTCCTCGACGGCTCGTCCCTGCCGATCCTGCTGCAGGAAATCTTCGCCGCCTATCACGAACAGCGCCTCCCCGCGCCGGTGCCGTACCGAAAATTTGTGGCCTGGCAGGCCGGCCGAGACCTCGATTCCGCGCACGCGGCGTGGCGAGAAGTGCTGTCCGGCTTCGACACTCCCACGCTGGTCGGGCCCCCGCACCGGCAAAGGCTGGGGCGGCAAGGCCTCCGATCGCGCAGGCTCTCCGAGCAGACCACTCAGGCGCTGCATCAACTGGCTCGGACCCACCGCACGACCATGAACACCGTGCTGCGGGCCGGCTGGGCGCAGTTGTTGATGTCGCTGACCGGGCAGCGCGACGTGGTCTTCGGCGCCGCGGTCTCGGGACGCACGGCCAACGTGGCCGGCATCGAATCGATGGTGGGCCTGCTGATCAACACGGTGCCGGTGCGCGCGAACGTGACCCCGCAGACCACCGTCGCCGACCTGCTGGGCAAGCTGCACAACGACTTTCAGCAGACCCTAGATCACGAACACGTGGCGCTGACCGAAATTCACCGCATCACCGGTCACGACCAGCTGTTCGACACCTTGTTCGTCTTCGAGAACTATCCGCTGGACGCGGCGGCCTCGATGGAGCTCGGTGAGCTGGCCATCACCGACTTCAGCAGTCACGAATCCACCCATTACCCCCTGACCCTGCAAGCCACGCCGGGCCGCGAGCTGGCGCTGGGCATCGAATACGACTCCGATCTTTTCGACGCGGGAACCGTTGCGGCGCTTGTCGATCGGATCGAGCGAGTCCTGCTGGCGATGATCGACGATCCGTCACGGCGGCTGTCATCGGTGGACATGCTCGCGCTGGACGAGCACGAGCGTCTCGACGAGTTCGGCAATCGGGCGGTGCTCGCCCGCGCGGCGGACGGGGGTTCCATTCCGGAACTGTTCGCCGCGCAGGTGATTCGCACACCGGACGCCGTGGCACTGAGCTGCGGCCCAAACTCCTGGACCTACCGCGAGCTCAATCTGGCGTCTAATCGACTGGCGCACCTGTTGATCGGCCACGGCGCGGCCCCCGGGCGGTCTGTGGCGCTGATGTTCGGCCGATCGGCGGAGGCGATCGTCGCGATCTTGGCGGTGCTCAAATCGCGGGCGGCGTATCTGCCGATCGACCCCGCCGTGCCCGACGAGCGCATCGAATTCGTGCTCGGCGACGCCGCGCCCGTCGCGGCGGTGACGACCGCGGAACTGACATCGCGATTCGACGGCCACGCACTGACCGTGATCGACGTCGCCGATCCCCGCATCACCGCACGGCCCGATGCGGGGCTGCCGCTGCCGAGCGGCGCCGACATCGCCCACATCGTCTACACCTCCGGGACCACCGGTGTGCCCAAGGGCGTGGCGACCACGCACCACAACGTGACCCAGCTGCTGGAGTCACTGCACTTGGGGTTGCCGTCGGGACCGGGGCAGGTGTGGTCGCAGTGGTATTCCTACGCGTTCGACGCCTCGGTCGAAGAGATCTGGGGCGCGCTGCTGCACGGCAGCCGCCTGCTGGTGGTGCCCGAAACGGTGGCCGCCGTCCCAGAACACTTTCAGGACTTGCTGGTTCGCGAACGCGTCACCGTACTGCATCAGACTCCGTCCGCGCTCGCGGCGTTGTCGCCGCAGGGCCTGGAGTCCGCGGCCCTGGTGGTCGCCGCCGAGCCGTGCGCGGTCGAGATGGTGGACTGCTGGGCGCCCGGCCGGATCATGACCAATGCGTATGGCCCGACGGAAACCACGTTGTGTGTGACGGTGAGCGTGCCGTTGGCGCCCGGCGCCGGGATGGTACCGATCGGCGTGCCGGTCCCGGGAGCGGCGTTGTTCGTGCTCGACGCGTGGCTGCGCCCGGTGCCGGTCGGCGTGGTCGGTGAGTTGTATGTGGCCGGCCGTGGCGTGGGGGTGGGGTATGTGCACCGGGCGGGGCTGACGGCGTCGCGGTTCGTGGCATGCCCGTTCGGCCAGCCCGGACAGCGGATGTATCGCACCGGGGACCTGGTGTCCTGGGGCGCCGACGGCCAGCTGCGCTACCTGGGCCGCGCCGATGAGCAGGTCAAGATCCGCGGCTACCGCATCGAGCTCGGCGAAATCCGCACCGCGCTGGCCGGTTTGGACGCGGTGGATCAGGCCGTGGTGATCGTCCGCGAAGATCGCCCCGGCGACAAGCGCCTGGTCGGCTATGTCACCGAATCGGGGAGCGGCGCGCTGGATCCCGCCGCAGCGCGGACCGAGCTGGGTGAGCGGCTGCCCGCCTATATGGTGCCGGCTGCGATCGTGGTCGTCGAGGCACTGCCGTTGACGGTCAACGGCAAACTGGACACCCGGGCGCTACCGATGCCGGAATATCGCGACACCGCATACCGCGCCCCGTCCAACGCCGTCGAGGAAATCCTCGCCGGTGTCTACGCGCAAGTCCTGGGACTCGACCGCGTCGGCGTCGACGACTCGTTCTTCGACCTGGGTGGCGACTCCCTGTCCGCGATGCGGCTCATCGCCACCCTCAACAAAACCTTGCACACCGACCTGACCGTGCGCACCCTCTTCAACACCCCCACGGTCGCCCAGCTCGCACCCCAGCTCCGTGAAACCACGGGACAGGACGAGCCCTTGGTCGCCGGCGAGCGGCCCGCCCTGGTTCCACTGTCCTACGCCCAGAGCCGGTTGTGGTTCCTCGGCCAATTGCACGGGCCCTCACCGGTTTACAACATGACGGTGGGGCTGCGGTTACGCGGGCGACTCGATGCCGGGGCGTTGGGCGCCGCGCTGCGCGACGTCGTGGACCGCCACGAATCGTTGCGCACGATCTTCCCCCACATCGAGGGCGTGCCATACCAGGAGGTGGTCGGACCGGAGCGGGCGGAGCTCGGCTGGGAGGTGGTCGATGCCACCGGATGGAGCCAGGCCAGGCTGGCCGGCGCCATCGACGCCGTGGCGCGCCACGCGTTCGACCTGGCGACCGAGACCCCGCTACACGCAAAGCTTTTCCAGCTCGCCGCCGACGAGGAGCACGTACTGGCGGCCGCCGTGCACCACATCGCCGCCGACGGATCGTCGATCACCCCGCTGGTGCGTGACCTGGGGCTGGCCTACGCCGCCCGCTGTGGCGGACAGGCCCCCGACTGGACCCCGCTGACGGTGCAGTACGCCGATTACACGTTATGGCAACGCGTCCGGTTCGGTGATTTCGACGACACCGACGGCCCGATCGCCGACCAGTTGGCCTACTGGGAAAAAGCTTTGGCCGGGATGCCCGAACGTCTGGAGCTGCCCACCGATCGGCCGTATCCCCCAGTCGCCGACTACCGGGGCGCCAATGCGGCCGTGGAGTGGTCCGCCGACGTGCAGCAGCGGGTGCGCGCGCTGGCCCGTGAACACGACGCGACGAACTTCATGGTGATGCAGGCCGCCCTCGCGGTGCTGCTGGGCAAGCTGTGCGCGACCGACGATGTGGCCGTGGGGTTCCCGGTCGCCGGGCGGCCCGATCCCGCGCTGGACGACCTGGTGGGATTCTTCGTCAACAGGTTGGTGTTGCGGGTCGAGCTGGCCGGTGATCCCACCGTCGCCGAGGTGCTGGCTCAGGTTCGCTCCCGCAGCCTCGCCGCCTACGAGCACCAGGATGTGCCCTTCGATGTGTTGGTGGACCGGCTCAATCCGGCCCGCTCGATGGCGCAGGCCCCGCTGGTCCAGGTGTCATTGGCATGGCAGAACCTGCCCGGGCAGCACGACGACCCGGCGGCCGGACTGGCCTTGGGCGATCTGCACATCACCCCAATGCCGCTGGACACTCACACCGCGCGCATGGACCTGACGCTCTCGCTGGCCGAACGGTGGAACCAGGCCGGTGAACCCGCGGGGATTTCCGGGGCGGTGGAATTCCGCACCGATGTGTTCGACGCGAAAACCGTTGAGGCACTGATCGCCCGGCTGGAGCGGGTGGTGGCGGCCATGACGGCGGATCCCACCCGCCGCTTGTCGTCCATCGATGTGCTCGACGAGACCGAATACGCGCGGCTGGACGCGATGGGTAATCGCGCGGTGTTGTCCCAGCCCGTCGTCGGCGTGTCCATACCGGAACTGTTTGCGGCGCAGGTGATTCGAACGCCTGACGCGGTGGCGATCAGCTGTGCGGGCCACTCGATGACCTACCGCGAATTGGAGCAGGCCGCCAATCGGTTGGCGCACCACCTGGCCGGCCAGGGTGCGGGGCCGGGCCAGTCGGTGGCGCTGCTGCTGCCGCGCTCCACCGACGCGATCGTGGCCATCCTGGCCGTCTTGAAGACCGGGGCGGCATACCTGCCCATCGATCCCGCGGTGCCCGATGCCCGGATCGGGTTCCTCCTCGGCGACACCGGCCCGATCGCCGCGCTCACCACCGCCGAGTTTGCCGGCCGGCTCGACGGCTACGACCTGCTCGTCATCGATGTCGACGTGCCGGTCGACGCCCAGCCCGGCTTCGCGCCGGCGGCGCCCAGGGCCGACGACATCGCCCACATCATCTACACCTCCGGAACCACCGGCGTCCCCAAAGGCGTTGCGGTCACGCACCACAACGTCACCCAGTTGATGCAGGGACTGGACGCGGGGATGACCGCACCGGGACCGGCGAAGGTGTCGACGCAGTGGCATTCCTACGCGTTCGACGCGTCGGTCCGCGAGATCTGGGGCGCGTTGCTGCACGGTGGGCGACTGGTGGTGGTGCCCGAAGCGCTGGCGGGATCACCGGACGAGCTGCGCGCCCTGCTGGTCGACGAGCGGGTCGACGTGGTGAGCCAAACTCCGTCCGCCCTGGCCGCCCTGTCGCTGGACGGCCTGGATGCGGCGGCGTTGATCGTGGGCGGCGAGGCCTGCCCGACCGAGTTGGTGGACCGGTGGGCGCCCGGGCGGGTGATGACGAACGCCTACGGCCCCACCGAAACCACCGTGGACGTGACGATCAGCGGCCCGCTCGAGGCGGGGGCCCCGGCGGTGCCCATTGGCGCGCCGGTGGCGGGCGCCGCGCTGTTCGTCCTCGACAAGTGGTTGCGCCCGGTGCCGCCCGGGGTGGTCGGCGAGTTGTATGTGGCCGGACGCGGCGTCGGCGTCGGATACCTGCGCCGGGCGGCGTTGACGGCGTCGCGATTCGTGGCATGCCCGTTCGCGCCCGTACCCGGCGCCCGCATGTACCGCACCGGTGACCTGGTGCGGTGGGGTGCCGACGGGCAGCTGCACTACGTGGGGCGCGCCGACGAGCAGGTCAAGATCCGCGGCTATCGCATCGAGCTCAGCGAAATCCGCACCGCGCTGGCCGGTTTGGACGGGGTGGAGACCGCCGCGGTGATCGTCCGCGAGGACCTCCCCGCCGCCTTACACGTCGTCGGCTACATCACCGGGACCGCGGACCCGGCCGTCGCGCGCGCCGAGCTGGCCGCGCGGTTGCCCGCCTACCTGGTGCCCGCCGCGATCGTGGCGATCGACGCGTTGCCGCTGACCGTCACCGGCAAGCTGGACACCCGCGCCCTGCCCGCACCGGAATACCGCGACGCCGCATACCGCGCCCCGGGCAATGCCATCGAGGAAATCCTGGCCGACACTTACGCCGAAGTTCTCGGCCTGGACCGCGTGGGCGTCGACGACTCCTTCTTCGACCTGGGCGGGGATTCGCTGACCGCGATGCGCCTGATCGCCGCCATCAACAAGACGCTGAACACCCGCCTGGGCGTGCGCGCCCTCTTCGACACACCCGCCATCGCCCAGCTGGCCCCCCGGATCCGTACGGACGGGGGAGGGCTGGAGCCGTTGGTGGCCGGCGAAAGGCCCGCCGTGATCCCGCTGTCCTACGGCCAGAGCCGGTTGTGGTTCCTCGACCAATTGCAGGGCGCTTCACCGGTTTACAACATGGCGGTGGCGTTGCGGTTGAGCGGGCGCCTCGATGCCGACGCGTTGGCTGCCGCGCTGACGGACGTGATGGCCCGCCACGAAGCGCTGCGCACCGTCTTCCCGCACACCGAAGGCGTGCCATACCAGAACGTGGTGGCGACCGAGCGCGCCGACTTCGGTTGGGAGGTCATCGATGCCTCCGCGTGGCCGCCCGCCCGGCTGGAGGACGCCGTCGCCGCCGCCGCCTATCACCCCTTCGCGCTGGCCGCACAGATTCCCTTGTTCGCCAAGCTTTTCCGCCTCGCCGAGGATGAGCACGTGCTGGTCGCCACCGTGCATCACATCGCGGCCGACGGCTGGTCAGTGGCCCCGCTG
Organism: Mycobacterium sp. NGS11; assembly: GCF_059813315.1. Classification (NCBI taxonomy): domain Bacteria; kingdom Bacillati; phylum Actinomycetota; class Actinomycetes; order Mycobacteriales; family Mycobacteriaceae; genus Mycobacterium; species Mycobacterium sp. NGS11. The sequence goes on along the minus strand of NZ_JCALEJ010000020.1, from coordinate 30,523 downwards.
GTGCGCGACCTGGGAGCGGCCTACGCCAGCCGGCGGGTGGGGCAGGCCCCCGGATGGGCCGCGCTGCCCGTGCAATACGCCGACTACACGCTGTGGCAGCGCGCCCAATTCGGCGATCTCGAGGACAGCGACAGCCCCATCGGCGTCGAACTGGCCTACTGGCAAGAGGCGCTGGCGGGCATGCCCGAGCGGCTGCCACTGCCCACCGACCGGCCCTACCCACCGGTCGCCGACTACCGCGGTGCGAGCGTGGCCGTCGAATGGCCGCCGGAGCTGCAGCAGCGGGTGCGCGCGGTGGCCCGTGCGCACAACGCGACCAGCTTCATGGTCATCCAGGCCGCCCTCGCGGCGCTGCTCTCCAAACTCACCGCGACCAACGATATTTCGGTCGGATTCGCCATCGCGGGGCGCAGCGACGCCGCGCTCGATCAGCTGGTCGGGTTCTTCGTCAACACCCTGATCCTGCGGGTGGACGTCAGCGGAGACGCCACGGTCACCGACCTGTTGGCCCAGGTTCGCGCCCGCAGCCTGGAGGCCCTTGAGCACCAGGATGTGCCCTTCGAATTGCTGGTGGAGCGGCTCAACCCGATTCGGTCCCTGAGCCACCACCCGCTGATCCAGGTGTCGATGACCTGGCAGAACCTGCGTGAGCACGGTAACGACCCCGCCGCGGGCCTGGACCTGGGCGACCTGCAGGTCACCCAGCTGCCGCTCGAAACCCGCACGGCCCGAATGGACCTGACATTTTCGCTCGGCGAACGCTTCACCGAGGATGGCGAGCCCGGGGGTATCGGCGGCGCGGTGGAATTCCGCACCGATGTGTTCGACGCCGAAACCGTTGCGGTCCTCGTCGATCGGCTGGAACGCGTGTTGGCGGCGATGACGACCGACCCGGCCCTGCGCCTGTCGTCGGTGGACGTTCTCGACGCCGCCGAACGCGCGCAATTGGATGTGCTGGGGAATCGGGCGGCGTTGGACGCGCCCACCGCCGGTGTGTCGGTCCCGGAGTTGTTCGCCCGGCAGGTGGCTCGCACCCCGGACGCGGTGGCTCTCAGTTGCGGCGACGTCTCGATGACGTATCGGGAGCTGGACGAGGCCGCCAATCGCTTGGCGCACTTGCTGATCGACCACGGCGCCCGCCGCGGCGAGTGCGTGGCGGTGTTGTTCGAACGCTCGGCGCAGGCGATCGTGGCGATTTTGGGGGTGCTCAAGTCCGGGGCGGCGTACCTGCCGATGGATCCGGCGGTCCCCGACGCCCGTATCGAGTTCATGATCGGCGACGCGCGCCCGGTCGTCGCGGTGACCACCACCGGACTGGTCGATCGGTTCGCCGGGCTCGGGGTGCGGGCGCTCGATATGAATGACCCCGCGATGACGAGCCAACCGTGCACCGCGTTGCCGGCGCCGAGCGGCGAAGATATCGCCCACATTATCTACACCTCGGGCACGACCGGGGTGCCCAAAGGCGTGGCGACCACGCATGCCAACGTGACGCAGTTGCTGGGGTCGCTGCATGTCGGGCTGCCCTCGGGGCCCGGACAGGCGTGGTCGCAATGGTATTCGTATGCCTTCGACGCCTCGGTGGAAGAGATCTTGGGCGCGTTGCTGCACGGCTCGCGGTTGGTGATCGTGCCCGAATCGGTGGCCGCGTTGCCAGAAGACCTGCAGGCCTTGCTGATTGACGAGCGGGTCACCGTCTTGCACCAGACCCCCTCGGCGGTCTCGGCGCTGTCACCCCGGGTGCTGGGGTCCACGGCGCTGGTGGTGGCCGCCGAGGCGTGTTCGGCCGAACTGGTGGATCGGTGGGCGCTCGGCCGGGTGATGACCAATGCCTACGGGCCGACCGAGACCACGATGTGCGTGGCGGTCAGCCCGCCGCTGAGCGCCGGGATGGGGACGCCTCCGATCGGTGCGCCGGTGCCCGGGGCGGCGTTCTTCGTCCTCGACCCGTGGCTGCAGCCGGTGCCGGTGGGCACCGTGGGCGAGTTGTACGTGGCCGGGCGCGGGCTCGGCGCCGGCTATCTGCGCCGGCCGGGTTTGACCGCGTCGCGGTTCGTGGCCTGCCCATTCGGACGGCCCGGACAGCGGATGTATCGCACCGGGGATCTGGTGCGCTGGCGCCCCGACGGGCAGTTGCAGTACCTGGGCCGCATCGACGAGCAGGTCAAGATCCGCGGGTACCGCATCGAGCTCGGCGAAATCCAGGCGGCGCTAAGCGGTTTGGACGAGGTGAATCAGTCCGTCGTGATCGTGCGCGAGGACCGCCCCGGCGACAAGCGGCTGGTGGGCTATGCCACCGAGTCGTCCCCGGGGGCACTGGATGTGACGACCGCGCGGGCGCGTCTGCGAGAAGGGTTGCCGCCCTACATGGTTCCCGCCGCCCTGGTGGTGATCGAGGCGCTGCCGCTGACGGTCAACGGCAAGCTGAACACCCGCGCGCTGCCGGCACCGGCCTACCGCGACGCCGACTACCGCGCCCCGGGCAACGAACTCGAACACCTTCTCGCCGACACCTACGCCGAGGTCCTGGGCCTGGACCGTGTCGGGATCGACGACTCCTTCTTCGACCTCGGCGGCGACTCCCTGTCCGCGATGCGGCTGGTCGCCACCCTCAACAAGGCCCTGCACACCCACCTGAACGTGCGCACCCTGTTCAACGCCCCCACCGTCGCCGCCCTGAGCCAACAGGTGGACAAACACACCGACGACCCGCGTTTCGTCGCCGTGCACGGCGCGCAGGCCGCCGAGGTGCATGCCCGTGACTTGACGCTGGACAAGTTCATCGACGCCGCGACGCTGGCCGGGGCATCGTCGTTGCCGGGACCCGGTACCGAGATACGGACCGTGTTGCTCACCGGGGCAACAGGGTTCCTCGGGCGGTACCTGGTGCTGCAGTGGCTCGAGCGGCTGGAACTGGCCGAGGGAAAGCTGATCTGCCTGGTGCGCGCCGGCTCCGACGAGGAGGCGCGCCGCCGGCTGGAGAAGACCTTCGACAGCGGGGATCCGCGGCTGCTGCGGTATTTCCACGAGCTGGCCGGCGACCATCTGGAGGTCATCGCGGGCGACAAGGGCGAGGTGAACCTGGGCCTCGACGAGCTGACCTGGCGCCGGCTGGCCGAATCCGTCGATCTGATCGTTGATCCCGCGGCCGTCGTCAATGGCGCGCTGCCCTACAGCGAGTTGTTCGGACCCAACGTGGCGGGCACCGCCGAGCTGATCCGATTGGCCCTCACCACCAAACTCAAGCCCTTCACCTACGTGTCGACGGCCAACGTCGGCGATCAGATCGCGCTGCCGGCGTTCACCGAGGGTGCCGACATCCGGATCATCAGCCCCAGCCGACGCAATGACGGCAGCCGCGCCAACGGCTACGGCAACAGCAAGTGGGCCGGGGAGGTGTTGCTGCGGGAGGCCAACGACCTGTGCGGACTGCCGGTCGCGGTGTTCCGTAGCGGAATGATCCTGGCCGGCACCACGTATGCTGGCCAGCTCAACCTGTCGGACCTGGTCACCCGGATGGTGCTCAGCGTGGTCGCCACCGGCGTCGCCCCGCGCTCGTTCTATCAGCTTGACGCCCAAGGCAATCGGCAGCGGGCGCACTACGACGGGCTGCCCGTGGAATTCGTCGCCGAGGCGATCGCCACGCTGGGCGCCCGGCTCGGCCGGGAATCGCAGAGCGGGTTTGAGACCTATCACGTGATGAATCAGCACGACGACGGCATCGGCCTCGACGAATACGTCGACTGGTTGATCGAGGCCGGCTATCGGATCGAGCGCACCGACGACTTCGGAGACTGGCTGAACCGGTTCGAGGCCGGGCTGCGCGCACTGCCGGATCGGGTGCGCGAGCATTCCATCCTGGCGGTGTTGATGTCGACGAATGCGCTTCACTTGCAGCCCGCGGACCCGGCCTGGAATTCCGTCGTCTCGACCGATCGGTTCCGCGCCGCGGTCCGAGACGCGAAAGTCGGCCCCGACCAAAACAATCCGGACATTCCGCATGTCACGCCAGGCGTCATCGTCCAGTACGCCATCGGGTTGGAACTGCTCGGTTTGCTATAGCGCCCAGGACCCGTCAGCAGCTCCGACGTTGCGGCGACGCCTGACGTGACTCCTTTTTTTAGGTCGCGCCCCGCGCCAGCGCGATACAACAATTGGTGACAAATCATTCCGGCGGGCCCCTCCAGAACACCCACACGCATAGCTGCGTTGTGCGCCACCACTGGCCTGCAGGGTGTTTGAGGATGTCGAGGACGCCGTTGAACGTGCGGGTCGGTTAGCCGGCCTTGGCTGAAACCTATCCGACCAGCTGCGGCCACGTCTCGACGGTCCCAGAGGATGACAGTTCGGGCAGCACGGCGACTGCGTGTGCAAGTGGTGGAGCAATGAGTTAGGTGTGGGTCGGGTTGATAGATGGCCCCGCTTGTCAGATGGCCGCACTGGTCTGTACCCTCTAGGGGTATGGGGTACATGTCGGGGCGGGTCAAAGCTCAAGACGTGGCACCCCGCTGTCTGTCGACGCCTGACAAGGCGATCGCGGACACGCGGAGGCAAGCCGTTTTAACGCCGCGACGGGTGCGAGTCCTTGCTATGGCGGTCGGCGTTGCGGCGGTCGCGCTGTGGGTGCTCGTTACTGGGGGGCACTCGGATTTGCGTTCCGCGTCTGCTGCATCTCACCGGGCGCACGCCTTGGTCACGTCGCTGGGCTCTGAGTTCAGCGTTAGCGCCGGTCATGGGCACCTTGTCAGCAGTGACTCCTCGGGTGCACATCCCGAGGCGTTTGCGGCCGCGGTGTTGCCCAATTCGCCGGCGACCGCCGTGGTGGGGCTGGGTGTCGTGGTGGCGGTGGCCGCCGCTGTGGGTTTGTGCTGGGAGCGGGTAATGCTGGCCGGGCGTGGCCCGCCGGTTGCGCCCGCGACTGCCCTGACGGGTCAAGATCTGTTGACCCGGTTGTGTCTTTCTCGTCGCTGATTGGTCAGCGTCAGGCCGTGGTGCTCTGAGCACCGCCGGCCGGTGACCGCTGCCCATGTCAACGGCCGCGCCCTGTGTCGCGGCGTGCACGCAGAAAGCGACGATCCCATGACCAACAACACCAACAATGTCGTGCCCCTGAAATCCCTGAAAACCCTCGCCCCGCGCAGCACGCGGCCCTTGACCCTGGTGCAAGGGCGGCACAGCGCCGGACAGTGCCCACCCGCAGCGGGCAACTACCAGCAGCCCAACGCTCTGGTGGGCAACACCCCCGTGTTGCGCATCTCCGCGCCGCTGACCAGCGCCGACCGCGGATTTTGGGCCAAACTCGAAGGAGCCAATCCCGGCGGCAGCATGAAAGACCGCCCCGCCCTGCACATGGTCGAACGCGCCCGGGCCCGCGGTGAGCTGCGCCCGGGAGGCCACATCGTGGAATCCACCAGCGGATCCCTTGGACTCGGGTTGGCGCTGGCCGGCATGGCGTATCGCCACCCGGTCACCGTGGTCACCGACCCCGGCATGGAACCCATCGTGCAAAACATGCTGCGCGCCTACGGCGCCCAAGTCGATCTGGTGACCCAGCCGCACCCGGTCGGGGGCTGGCAACAGGCCCGCAAAGACCGCGTCGCCCAGCTGCTGGCCGCTGACCCCCAGGCGTGGTCCCCCAACCAATACGCCAACCCCGACAACGTCGAGGCCTACCGGCCGCTAGCACTCGAGCTGCTCGACCAGCTCGGACAGGTTGACGTGCTGGTGTGCTCGGTGGGCACCGGCGGCCACTCGGCCGGGGTGGCAAAAGTACTGCGCGAAGCCAACCCCGACCTGCAGGTAATCGGGGTCGACACCATCGGCTCCACCATCTTCGGCCAACCCGCAGCCACCCGGCTAATGCGCGGGCTGGGCTCCAGCATCTACCCCCGCAACGTCGACTACCCAACATTTACCGAGGTGCACTGGGTCGCCCCCGCCGAAGCCGTATGGGCCGCGCGCGCCCTGGCCGCCACCCACCACGCCACCGGCGGCTGGAGCGTGGGCGCAGTCGGATTGGTCGCCGGCTGGGCCGCACGCACCATGCCCGCCCACACCACCATCGCCGCGGTCTTCCCCGACGGCCCACAACGCTACTTCGACACCATCTACAACGACGACTACTGCCGCACCCACGGCCTGCTCGACCACCTCCCCCCGCACGAGCCGGCCATCATCGAGGACCCGACCCAACAAGTCGTACAGTCCTGGACCCGCTGCACCACCATCATCAACCCCACCGGAACACCGCAATGAAGGCGTTCATCACACAGTTCCGCAGCTTCGAGCGACCCGCCCGCACCGTCAGGGGGCAGCGCTGGGGCGAGGATCGGGTCGCGGTCCCGTCGAGCCCCGCGCTGAACCTGGTGTCGGCTGCCCCCGAGCCGCGCACGCTGGTGGGGATCCTCTACGAAACCGCGTCCCGGTATCCCGACGCGCCCGCGCTCGACGATGGCGCCGTGGTGCTGACGTATCGCGAGCTGATCGCCGACGTCGAAGACAGAGTGGCGTGGTTGGCGGCCGGCGGGATTGGCCGCGGTGACCGGGTCGGAATCCGCATGCCGTCGGGCAGCAATGCGTTGTATGTCGCGATCTTGGCCACATTGGCCGCCGGTGGGGCTTATGTGCCGGTGGATGCCGAGGATCCCGCCGAGCGCGCCGATCTGGTTTTCACCGAGGCGGGCGTGGTGGCGGTGATCACCGAGCATGGGCTGATCAGTGGTCCCGGCTCGTCGCGGGGCCGGCGGGCCGGCGCGCCGCTCAGCGGCGACGATGCCTGGATCATCTTTACCTCCGGGTCGACCGGAACCCCGAAGGGTGTTGCCGTCACCCACCGCAGTGCGGCGGCGTTCGTGGACGCGGAGGCGCAGATATTCCTGCAGCACAACCCGATTGGACCAGGCGATCGGGTGCTGGCGGGGTTGTCGGTGGCCTTCGACGCCTCCTGCGAAGAGATGTGGCTGGCCTGGCGGCACGGCGCGTGCCTGGTGCCGGCACCGCGGTCGCTGGTACGCGCCGGCGCGGATTTGGGGCCCTGGCTGGTGGCCCGCGCGGTCACGGTGGTCTCGACGGTGCCGACGCTGGCCGCGCTGTGGCCGCCCGAGGCGTTCGCGGCGGTCCGGCTGCTGATCGTGGGCGGCGAGGCTTGTCCGCCCGAGCTGGCCGAGCGGCTGGCGGTCGCGGGGCGGGAAGTGTGGAACACCTACGGCCCCACCGAGGCCACGGTGGTGGCCTGCGCGGCCCGGCTGACCGGTCGAGGGCCCGTGCGCATCGGGGCGCCGCTGCCCGGCTGGGATCTGGCGGTCGTCGACCGCGACGGCCAACCGGTGCGGTACGGCGAGGTGGGTGAGCTGGTGATCGCCGGTGTCGGGTTGGGGCGCTACCTCGATGTGAAGCTGGACGCCGAGCGGTTTGCGCCGCTGCCCAGCCTGGGCTGGGACCGCGCCTACCGCAGTGGTGACCTGGTGCGACTGGAGCTAGACGGGCTGGTTTTCGTCGGCCGGGCTGATGACCAGGTCAAGGTCGGGGGTCGGCGCATCGAGCTGGGCGAGGTGGAATCCGCGCTGTCACATCTGCCCGGTATCAACGCTGCGGCGGCCGCGGTGCGCCGCACGGCCGGCGGCGTCGAGTTGCTGGTCGGCTACATCGTGAGCATCGACCCGGCGTTCGATGTGACGGCCGCGCGAACGGCGCTGCGGCGAACGCTGCCCGCCGCGCTGGTGCCGCGGCTGGTGCTGGTCAACCAATTGCCCACCCGCACGTCGGGCAAGGTCGACCGGGACGCGCTGCCGTGGCCGGTTACCGACATGGCGGACGAATCACCAGATCTGGGCGGGACGATGGGCTGGCTGGCCGGCCTGTGGCGCCAGGTGCTGGGCGCTGCCGTCGACGGCCCGGACGCCGACTTCTTCGCCCTTGGTGGTGAATCGTTGTCGGCGGCTCAGTTGGTGGTTGCGTTGCGGCAGCGCTATCCGCAGGTGACGATATCCCAGCTGTATGACCACCCCCGCCTGTCGTCTTTGGCCGGTTTTCTCGACGGACTCGATCCGCCGGTGCGCGTCGCGCCGCGCGCGGTGTGCCCGACGCCGCGGTCAACACAGGTCACGCAGGTGTTGCTATCGCTGCCGCTGGCGACGCTGACCGGCATGCAGTGGGTGACGTGGTTGGCACTGGCCAGCAACGTTGCCGCGGCGCTGCGCCCGCTGCCGTGGCTGGTCACAGTCGACTGGTGGTGGATCATCGCTGGCTTTGTGCTGTTCATCAGCCCGCCAGGGCGGGTAGGCATCGCGGTCCTCGGGGCGCGACTGCTGCTATCGCGTTTGCGGCCAGGCACCTACCGGCGCGGGGGATCCGAGCACCTGCGGGTGTGGTTCGCCGAACGCCTCGCGGAGGCCAGCAGGGTGGAAACCCTCCTCGGCACGCCGTGGTTGGCCTGCTATGCCCGCGCGCTGGGCAACACAATCGGCACGGGCGTGGACCTGCACGCCATGCCGCCGGTGAGCGGGATGCTCACGCTGGGCGACCGCAGCGCGATCGAGCCGGAGGTCGATCTGGCCGGGCATTGGGTCGATGGCGACCTGTTTCACATCGGCCGGATTGCGATCGGTAACGACGCGATTGTCGGCGCGCGGACCGGCTTGCTGCCCGGCGCATCGGTGGGCGACACCGCCCAGATCGCCCCGGGTTCCAGCGTCCTCGGCGCGGTGGGAAATGGCCAGTACTGGGCGGGTTCGCCGGCGGTAATGTCCGGTAGGGCCCGTCACCGGGGGCCGCGGCGCCGCCCGCACCGCGCGCCGCTGTGGGGGGCGGTGTTCGGGCTCACGCCGGCGCTTCTCGGCGCGCTGCCGCTGCTGGCCGATTTCACGGGCCTCGCGGTGCTGGCCTGGGGGGTGCGCGAGAGCCGTACACTGCTCGACGCGATCGTGCCGGCGGTGTCCTGGACGCCGGTGGCCGTGGCCGCGGCGCTGACGGTGTACGCGGCGCTGACCGTGTTGGGCGTTCGGGTGCTGTCGCTGGGGTTGGGTGAGGGTTACCACCCGGTGCGCAGCCGGGCTGGGTGGCAGCTGTGGGCCACCGGGCGGTTGGTGACCACGGCGCGTACTCACCTGTTCCCGCTGTATGCCGGCATGCTCACGCCCGGCTGGTTGCGGCTGCTCGGGGCCCAGGTGGGCCGCGGCACCGAAATCTCCACGGCGCTGCTGACGCCGAAGTTCACCGTCGTCGCCGACGGCGCCTTTCTGGCCGACAACGTCATGGTGGCGTCCTACGAGCTGGGCGGCGGGTGGATCCACGTAGCTACCGCCACCATCGGCAACCGCGCGTTCCTCGGCAATTCCAGCATCACTCAGCCGGGCCGCCTGGTGCCCGACGGCGGACTGGTCGCGGTGCTGTCGTTGGCCCCGGACAAGGCCACGACGAGGTCGTCGTGGCTGGGCAGCCCGCCGGTGCGGTTGCGCCGCCGGCCGGCCGAGGCGGATGCGGGCCGCACCTATCATCCGTCGCTGCGGCTGCGGTTGATGCGGGCCGTTGTCGAAACCGTCCGGCTGATTCCCTTGATGGTGAGTTTCGCCATCGGTGTCGGCGTCGTAGACGCATTGCAGTGGCTGGCAAGTGAATTCGGCTACGGGTGGGCGGCGCTGGGCAGCGGTGTCGTGCTGCTAGCGGCCGGCGCGATCGCCGGCGGCGCCGCGGTGGCGGCGAAGTGGCTCTTGGTCGGCCGCATCCGGGTCACCGAGCGGCCGCTGTGGTCGTCGTTCGTGTGGCGCAACGAGGTGGTTGAGGTCTTCATCGAGACGGTGTCCGCGCCGTGGTTCGCGCGGGCCGCTAGCGGCACGCCGGTGTTGAACCTTTGGTTGCGTGCGCTGGGCGCATCGATCGGCCGCGGCGTCTGGTGTGAAACGTACTGGCTTCCCGAGGCCGACCTGGTGACGTTGGGCGTCGGCGCCACCGTCAACCGCGGCTCTGTAGTGCAAACGCATGTGTTTCACGACCGGATCATGCGCACCGGCAGCGTCGTCCTGGAATCGGGAGCCACGCTGGGCCCGCACAGTGTGGCGCTGCCGGGGGCCCGGCTGGGGGCCGGCGCCACCGTCGGACCCTCATCGCTGGTCATGCGCGGCGACCACGTGCCGCCCTCGGCCCGCTGGCAGGGAAACCCGGTCGCCCCGTGGATTTGCCACAAGACACGCCCCAGCCGTGCGGCTGGCAGCCAAACCGAGAAGATCGCCGCGTGAAGGATGTGCCAAACAGCTAAAGGGCCGCGACGCGCCCGGATCCACCCGTACCTGGCCGGCCCGACACCGGAAACCTCGGCTCACCAGTGTTGTGCGGTGGGCATCGACCTGCGACATAAGGTCGCGATCAACCGGCCGTCGGTACCCCAATTACTGCGGTCGCGCGGGGTACCCCGGGCGCCCATACCGTTGTACCCTGTAGGGGTACCGGGTACATCGGTGTATGGACGGGAACGGACATGATGTCTCGACCATGGGCGGCGCGCCCTAGCAGCGGCAGGGTACTGCTTGTTGGCCGAACTACCGCCACCGCGCTACGCGCCTGCCCGCGGTCAGTAATGTCCGCTTCACCGCCGGACGCACTACTATCGCGCCATCGGATGAAGAGTGACGGGTGCAGAGCGTCACAGAGCCATGCTGTCATTGCCATGATGGCGATCGCCGTGCCATTGGCGATGCTGCTGGGCATCATGGCCCCGTGCGGGCTGGCGCGGTCCGACTCTTTGCCACTGCACCAGCCGCGATCGGTGCTTAAGTTGCCCGGCGCTGAACACCTAGGCAGCGTTAGCCAGCCAGACGCGGTCAACGGTCCCTCGAATGCGTGTACCCAAACCTTCCCGGACGCGGTATTACCCCAGTCGCCCGCTAGCGCGGTCGCAATGTTGGGGGCAGTCACGGTAGTGGTCACCGTCGCGGGGTGGCGGATGCCACGTGTGGCGCCGGCCGAGCGGGACCCACCGCGTGGGCCGGTCGCTTTTCCCACCGGTCAAGAACTCTTGACACGGTTCTGTCTTTCTCGTCGCTGAGCGGTCGGCGTCAGGCCGTTGGGCTACGCCGCGGCCGGTGACCGCTGCACCACGCTAACCCGCGTCGCGGCTATATGCCGAAGCGACGATCAAAAAACCGGGCCAACGTGGCTGCTCATCGGGCATTCGCACGCGCTACAAACCCGCGCTGCCGGATAGATAGTCGCTGGGCCGATTACCAGGGGTGGGCCACACCCGGCTGTTGATTACCCGTTTCTCACCACCCCTCCGCTTAGTCAACCGAATCTAAAGCCCCCCAATGAGACTCATATAGGCCTTCACAACATCTTGGAAAGGAAAGCCCATGTCTTTCGTAACGACACAACCCGAACTGCTGGTGGCGGCGGCCGGTGAGTTGGCAGGTATCGGGTCGGCGATGCGCACCGGAAATGCGGCTGCCGCCGCCCCGACCACGGGATTGGTTCCCGCCGCTGCCGATGAGATATCGGCGCTGACAGCGGCGCAGTTCGCCGCGCACGCGAGCCTGTATCAGGCGGTCAGCGCGCACGCCTCGGCGGTTCATGACCAGTTCGTGGGCGCGATGGGGGCCAGTGCCGGTTCCTATGCGACGGCTGAGGCCGCCAACGCGACCGCAGCCAGCTAAGGAGCACACAGCGATGGACTTCGGTGCGTTACCGCCGGAGATCAACTCGGCCAGAATGTATTTCGGTCCCGGCTCGGGTCCGATGCTGGCCGCTGCGGCGGGCTGGGATGGGCTGGCTGCCGACTTGTACTCCGCGGCAACGTCCTACAGCTCGGTGATCTCGGGGCTGGCCGGCGGGCCGTGGCTGGGGCCGGCGTCCGCATCGATGGCGGCCGCGGCTGCAACCTTTGGGGCATGGATGACCGCCACCGCCGCCCAGGCCGAGCAGACCGCCGCACAGGCCAGGGCCGCCGCAGCGGCCTATGAGGCGGCGTTTGCGATGACGGTGCCGCCCCCGGTGATCGCGGCAAACCGGGCCCTGTTGATGTCGCTGATCGCCACGAACATCCTTGGGCAAAACACCCCGGCGATCGCGGCCACCGAAGCACAATACGGCGAGATGTGGGCCCAGGACGCCGCCGCCATGTATGGCTACGCCGGCTCCTCGGCGGCGGCGTCGACCTTGTCGCCGTTCACCCCGCCACAGCCCACCACCAACCCCGCCGGGCTGGCCGGGCAGGGCGCCGCGGTCGCCCAGGCCACCGGCACCTCGGCCAGCACGAACACCCAGGCGGTGCTGTCGCAGGTGACCTCCGCGGTGCCCACTGCGCTGCAGCAACTCTCCTCTCCCCTGTCGTCCACCTCGACCACGTCGTCGCTGTCCTCGTTGAGCTCGTCGCTGAGCCCGCTGAGCACCGGCATGTCGATGACCAGTTCGGTGGGGTGGATCTCGAGTTCGCTGCTGTCGAACGCGAACCAGGTGAAGAATCTGATGCCGGCCGTCGGTGCGGCCAGTACTGCAGCGGCGGGATCGGGCCTGACGGGCGGACTCGCTTCGGGGCTGACCGCCGGGCTCGGTTCGGGCGCGCTGGGATCGACAGGCTCAACAGGACTCCGTGGAGCGGCCGTGTCGGCGGGTATGGGCCGGGCGGCCTCAATCGGGGCGTTGTTGGTGCCGCAGACTTGGGCCGCGGCAGCCCCGGCGATTAGCCCTACCTCCATGGCGCTGCCCAGCACCAGCCTGGCCGTCACCCCAGCAGCCACGGCAGCTGGATCAGGCAGCCTGCTCGGCGCGCCGCTGGCCGGTATGGCCGGGCAGAACCAAAGCACAGCCAGCATTGCGGACAACCGCTTCATGCCCCGCCTCACGGTGGTGCCGCGCTCGCCGACCGTCGGATAACAGGAAGGAGGAACGATCGATGTAATTCAGATCGGCGGCTACGCCGGTCCTCATCGCAACCATCACAACATGAAATCGAGTAGGGAGATACCGATGACCACACGTTTCATGACTGATCCGAACGAAATGCGCGCTATGGCAGGCCGTTTCGATGTGCACGCTCAAACCGTCGAGGACGAAGCCCGCAAGATGTGGGCGTCCAGCCAAAATATCGCCGGAGCCGGCTGGAGCGGGACCGCCCAGGTTACCTCCTACGACACCATGGGCCAGATGAACACCGCGTTTCGCAACATCGTCACCATGCTGCACGGGGTGCGCGACGGCCTGATCCGCGACGCCAACGATTACGAGGCCCAAGAGCAAGCCTCGCAGCAGATCTTGAGCAGCTAGGAGAACCACCATGACGATCAATTACCAGTTCGGCGACGTCGACGCCCACGGCGCGCTGATCCGCGCCCAGGCCGCCTCGCTGGAGGCCGAGCATCAAGCCATCATCCGCGATGTCCTTGCCGCCGGCGACTTTTGGGGCGGCGCCGGCTCGGTGGCCTGCCAGCAGTTCATCACCGCGCTGGGGCGCAACTTCCAGGTCATCTACGAACAAGCAGGCGCCCACGGCCAAAAGGTGCAAACCGCCGGCAACAACATGGCCAGCACCGACACCGCCGTCGGCACCAGCTGGGCCTAAACAGGTAACTCGAGGCCAGCAGGTTGTCGACAGCCATCGCCACGAGCATTGTGCCTAGACTCGGTGTAATGGCGCGCCACGCAAGCCAAAAGTGGTTTCCCGGAAGTTGAGGACGGTCAGTCGAACAGACCGTGCATGAAGCCGAGACCTAGGCAGCCGATATGTCAATCGCCGCCGTCATGGTCGTGATGGCCGTGGTGCTCGAAGTGGCCGGCCGCCAACGGGTAGCTCTGTGAGAGCGGGTAACCCTGCTGGGCTAGGCTGGGGTCTGCGGGACGCGGGTTGCTGGTAGTTGCGCTCTCTACTTCATACTGCCGTTCGGGTAACGCGCGCCGCTGTCGTCGCAATCGGCCGCGCTGTCGAAGTTCGCTGTGCTGCACCGGGACTCAGAGGGTGAGCCGCTAGGTTAGCGGCGGCTTCTCCTGGATGTCGATGGCCTACGCTGATGCCGAAAGGGGTGCGAATTGCCCATCGCCGGTTATTCTGACGACACCCGATTCACGTTCCGGTCCGGCGTCACCTGCCTGATCACACCCGCCGGCGCCGTGCTGTTGAGCCCGCCGCACAGTCAGAAGCTACCCCACCTGACCGCTGCTCGCCTGCAGGCGCTGAGGACCCTGAACGCGGGCCCCGCGACTGTCTTAGAGCTAACCGATCCGGCCGAACGCAGCGACGTCGACGGCCTGATCGGCGATCTGGTCGCCGGCGGCTGGCTGAGCGTGACGGTCCGCGACGGCGGCAACGACCTGTACTGCATCCAGCCGTTCGGGCAGCCGTCGTCACCATCGGGCGCGCCAGCCTCGCCGGTGTTGTCGAAGTTCGCTGTGCTGCACCGTGATTCCGGCGGGTTAGTGCTTGAGCACCCGTTGAGCTGGTGCGATGTGCGCATCAACGATCCGCGTCTGCTCGCCGTGCTCGGCGGTTCGATGACGGTGGCCGGCCTGCCGCCCGCGGTCGCTTCGCGATTCGTCGACGACCTGTGCTGGGCCGGGATGTTGCTCGGCGGCGGCGCCGAGGATGACTTCGATGCACTCTCCTGGAGTGCCCCGGATCTGTGGTTCCACCGCCGCAGCACCCTCGGGGAACGCATCGTGACGTGGGAACATTTCGGCCCGACCAAGTGGGCCAAAGACCGTTTCCCTCAACCGTCGGCACACAGACCGGATTACCCGGGCACCCCGATTACGCTTGCAGTCCCCGACCTGGCCGCGATACGCGCCAAAGATCCGCCATTGACGGCTGTTCTCGAAGACCGAGTTTCGACACGGGCATTTGACGATGCTCGCCCGCTCAGCATCGACCAACTCGCCGAACTGCTGTATCGCACGGCGCGCACTCGACAGATCCAGCCGGTAGGGCCGACCGAGGAACTGCTGTCCCGTCCGTATCCGTCTGGCGGCGGCGTCTACGAACTCGAGGTGTATCCGGTGGTGCGCCATGTTAGCGGACTCGAAGCGGGCATGTATCACTACGATTCGTTCGAGCACCTGCTGCGTCCGGTGGCGGCCGCGGATTCGAAAACGGTTGCGCGCCTGATCAAACCGGCGGCGGCAACGCTGGCCGGGGGGGCCGAGCCGCAGGTGCTGTTGGTCATCGCCGCGCGCTGTGGTCGGGTGATGTGGACCTACGAGCAGATCGGCTACGCCCTGATCCTCAAAGATGTTGGCGTCCTGATGCAGACGATCTATCTCGCCGCCACGGCGATGGGCCTGGGCGTTTGCGCCCAGGGATTCGGTGACACCGCCGCGTTCGTCGCGGCCACCGGCGTCGACGAACGTCAGGAGAGCAGCGTCGGCAGCATCGTCATCGGCTCACCGACATCAACTTGATCAGCCCTCGGCCAGCACCTCTTCGTCGGTTAGCGCCGCAATTTCGAGGTAGTGGCGCGCGATCAAGCCAAGACGCTCCTGCGTGCCCCGCTGGATTTCACGCTGGCTCAACCGTTCTGCCAATCCGGCAACCGTCCGGGTGGCGAACAGGTCAGCGACCACGGCGTGGTCTACGTCGAGCCAGTCACGAATTCGGGCGATGACGGCGGTGGCGAGCACCGAGTCGCCGCCCAGGGCGAAGAAGTCTTGGTGTGCACCCACAGATTCGACGCCGAGCACCTCGGCGACAATCGCGGCCAGCGCGGCATGAATGTCATTGCTCGGTGCCTCGTCCTGAGGCGGCAGGGCTTCCGAGTGCAGCAGCGCGATCACGGCCCTACGATCCAGTTTTGCGTTCGCGGTCAGCGGAATCCGATCAAGTGACACGATGCGGGTCGGCACCATGTAGCTCGGCACGAGTGCCGCGACCTTGGCAGTAAGCTCGCTCGTCTCGCCGACCACAGCGGCCACCAGATGCGGCGCGTTGGTCCCAACCACCACCGCGACAGCATGACGCACCCCGGGCACCGAGCGCAGTGCGCTTTCCACCTCACCGAGTTCGACCCGATATCCGCGGATCTGCACCTGATTGTCAGCGCGGCCCAGGAATTCGACGGTGCCGTCGGGCCAGTACCGGGCCATGTCACCGGTGCGGTACCAACGGATCCCGTCATAGTCGACGAAACGCTGCGCGGTGCGGTCCGGGTCGTTTCGGTAACCGGCGGCGACACCGCCGCCACCGACCCACAATTCGCCAGGTACCCAGTCCGGGCAGTCGCGCCCGGACGGCGACACGACGCGACAGCGCACATTGCGCAGTGGGGCGCCGAACGGCACTGTCGCCCAGTGCGCCGGCGGACCGTCGGGCACTTCGCAAATCGTGCTGTGGATCGCGGTCTCGGTGGCGCCGCCAAGACCGGCGAAACGGCAGCCGGGTACCTGCCGGGCCAAACGGCGCGCGAGATCAGCACCGACCCAGTCCCCGCCCAGAATGACGGCACGCAACGAGTCACCCAAGCGGTCGCCACCTGCCTCCAGGATCATATCCAAAAGGCTGGGCACACAATTGAGGATCGAAACCCGGTGCTGGCGGAGCAGTTCCACCCAGGCGGTGGGCGACTCGCGCTGTCCAGCATCGACGGCCAGAACCGACGCACCCACCGAGAACATTCCGAAGATGTCGTAGACCGACAGGTCGAATTCGAGAGCGGACAGGGCCAGCGCGCGATCATCGCCATCGACAGCGAACCAAGCATTGAGCGCATCGATGGTGTTCATCGCTGCGCTGTGCGGCACCTCGACACCCTTGGGCACGCCCGTCGATCCGGAGGTGAAGAGCAGATAGGCGATGGCGGCGGTATCGGGGTAGACCGGCGTGGGCAGCGGTTGCGCGAAACCGGCCGCGGTTTCGATAGGCAGACAAGCAATCTGCGTACCGATGTCCGCGCCGGCGCGGGTCAGTGCCGCGGTGACCCTGGCGGTTTCGATGATCTTGGCGCGCCGGGCCGGCGGCTGGTCGAACCCGATCGGCACATAGGTCGCCCCCGCCGCCAGGACCCCAAGTACGGCCAGGATCTGTTCGCGTCCCTTGGGTAACTGGATGGTGACCGCGTCCCCTGGTCGCACACCGTGGGCATGCAAGGCGCCGCCGACGGCCAGTGCCGACGCGGCGAGCTCCCGGTACGTCCAGCAGCCGGCGCCTTCGCCGCATCCCCACAGCACCGCCGGCGCGTCCGGGGTGGCCGCCGCGTTGTCGAAAAAACCCTGGTGCAGGCACCGCCCGGTTACCGGTCCGTCGGTGGCGTTGACAGCGGCCCGGACCCGGGCCTGATCGACGGGCAAGCGTGCTGCCGCCGGGGCATCCCAGCCATCATCACCGGCAGCGAGGCGTTCGACAGCTTCGATGAATCGTGCGAACATGGCGTCGATCAGGCCCGGGGGAAATGCCGTCTCGCGGACATCCCAGTTCAGTAGCAAGCCGCCGCGCATTTCGGTGACCTGCGCGTCGAGCAACACCTGGGGCCCCTGTGAGACGATCCACACCGGCTCGCCGAAGGTGTCGATCACGGTGTCGGAGAACAGCTCACCGAGATCCAGGGCGCTGGTGAATACGACTGGCGCCAGCACCGGCTCGCCACGCAGGCGACCCATGTCACGGAGCACCTCCAGCCCGGAATATGCGGCGTGTCCCCCACTCTCGTACATGCCGCATTGTAGGGCGCGGGATCGATCGGCAACACTCATATCGGTGCTGACGTCGACGGCGAGCATGATCGACGAAGTGAAATCGCCGATGACCCGGTCGATGTCGGGATGGAGCGGTTCACGGTGGAACAGCGGAACATTCAGCAGAAAAGTATCCTGTGTGGACCAGCCGCCGATGGTGTCTGCGAAGACGGCGGCCACTGCCATGGCGGGGGTGATCCCGCGGGCATGTGCCCCCTCGATCAGCCGTTGTTTGGCATCGGGGTCTAGCCAGTAGTCGTGGCGGACCGTGCGGTCGGGCGTGCCGCGCTGCCCGGCCGCAACGGTCGGCAATTCGGGTGGGCCGGGCAGTTCGGGCAGCCTCTGTTGCCACCAGGCGCGATCCCGGTCGTGTGCGGACCTGTCGGGGTGTTGTTCGGTGCGGTAACGCCGGTAGCTGTAGCTAGGCGTCGGTAGGGCGGATCCGCGGTACAGCTCGGCCAAATCGGAGACGAGCACGCGGTAGCTCATCGCGTCGCCGGCCAGCATGTCGACGTCCAGGTGCAGCCGGGTGCGGCCCTCGTACAAGCTCAGGGTGATGTCGATGACCTGACCGTCCTCGACCCGCAGCCGCTGATGTGTTTTCGTGTCCCGTAGCTGCGCCAAGGCCGCCGCAGCGGCGTCGGCGTCGCGTCCGCGCAAGTCGACTACGGTGAACACCTGCCGGCCCGGCGTCGGCATAATCTGCTGCGTGCCATCTGCCAGGAACCGGGCACGCAGCATCGGGTGTGCAGCGACCAGCGCGGCCACCGCATGCTCCAAACGATCCGGATCCACTCCGCTACCGTCGAATTCGACGTAGAGGTGGGCCGCCACACCGCCAAGTTCCTGTTCGTCCGCGCGCCCGATCCAGTAGGCGTGTTGCATATCGGCCAGCGGAAAAGGCGCATCGTCGTCCTCGGCAACGACGCGCCCGGCTACCTGGGCCTGCGTGGGAGTTTCCAGCCCCTGCGCACAGAGCAGACCGTGCCACGATTCAACGGTGGGGCTGGCCGCCAGTTGAGCGAAGGTGATATCAGCTCCGCGTTTGCGCCACCCGCCGGCCAGCGCCATCATGCGAATCGAGTTCAGGCCCATCTGAATCAAGTTCTCATCGTCGGCCAGGTCCGCGGCCGCACAGCCGAGATGGTCGGCGACCAAGGCCTTGATGTCGTCTCTGCTGATCCCCATCCCGTTCCTTTCTGTGCCGGCTGTCACGCCGAGTCCATCCGTCGGGCACCAGCCAACACGGCGATGCTGCACTGCCACAGGTCGATCAACCGGTCGATGTCGGAGGCCGTGAACAGCGCGTCGCTCCACAGCCAGGTGGTCATCAGTTGGGGACCGTCGGTCGTGGACCGAATCCATGCGCTGGTGTACAGCGCGAATCGCAGCGGTAGGTCGGGTTCGGGATCGATTGGCAGACCCTCGGATTCGAACTCGCTCAGCAGCGACCATGGTTGCTCCGTGACGCCGCTGACGTCCAACCGGCCCATGTAACTGAACATGATCTGCGGCTCGGACGCTTGCGCCAACTCGGGGACGCGGTTGACGTACCGCAGCAGACCGTAGTCCAGGCCGTCGTACGGAATCGTTGCGAGGTAGGACGCCACCGAGTTGAGCAGCGCCCTGGCCGCACCCGGATCTGCTTGGGCCGCCTCGATATCCACCGCATGTCTGCCCGAACCCAGCCGTACCGGGAATGCGGACGTGAACCAGCCGACGGTGCCGGTGGTGTCGGCTTCTAGCACCGCATCGGCGCGACCGTGACCGTCCAGCGCAATCAGGGTGCCGGCCGACGGGTCCTGCGCGCGCTCGCGTCGCCAACTCGCCACCGTCATCGCCGTTGCTGCCAGCAAGAACTCGCGGATGCCCTCAGCGCGGGTGAGGGTGGCCAAGATCTGGGCCGTGACCTCAACGGAGGTAAGCACCGGCGCATTGTGCAGTGTGGACCAGGTGTCGCGGGTCGGGTCAGGATGCCGCTCGCCGAGGGGCGGGTCCGGGTCGCGGACTTGAGCGATCCAGTAATCGCGCTGTGCACTGACGTCGGGCGTGGCGGCCCGTTGCCACATCAGTTGGGACCAGTGCCGGTAGGACGTGAACTCCGGCAGCGCCTTTGGTGTCGCACCGGCTGTCAGCGAACGCCACGACTCAGCGAGGTCGGTGAGGATGATCTGCCAGGACACCACGTCCACCACCAGGTGGTGCACGCTCAGCAGCAGCGCGGGCCGGCCGTCGGTGCCGAGCAGCCAGGCTGCGCGCACCATGGCCCCTGCGGTGGGGTCGATCTCGTCAATGATCAGCCGTGCGGCAACCGATATCGGTCCGTCGACCGCACGAACGATATCGGCGGCTGCGACCACACCGGGTTCGCGGGTCACCAGGCGGGGGCCGTCGGCGGTGTCCACCAGAATCGAGCGCAGGGCCTCATGCCCGTCGAGCAGCAGCTGCAGCATCAGCTCGATCGACGAGCGGTCGACGTCGTCGGGCAGCCGGATCAGCACGCTGTTGCTGAAGCGGCGGTAGTTGCCATGCTCGAACAGCCAGGACACCATCGGTAGCGGCAGTACCTCGCCGTAGCCGACGTCCTCGATCGGGCCGGCATGGGCGGCCGTGTCGATGGCCGCGGCGAGGCATCGAATCGTGGACGCAGTGAATACCATGCGTGGGCTGACCGTGAGGCCTCGCGCACGCGCCTTGTGTACCAAGGAGATCGCGACGATGCTGTCCATCCCGATCTCGAAGAAATCGTCGTCGATATCGGGGATGGTGCCATTGAATTGCTCGGCGAAGATCTCGCGCAGCGATCTCTCGGTGTCGGTACACGCCTGGGCGGTGGTGTTCCCCACCTCCAGTGCGTCGAGAGCCAGGCGCTCCAGGGCCGGGCCGTCCAGCTTGCCGTTGGCGTTCACCGGCAGCCGCGACAACGAGACGATGCGGGCGGGAACCATGTAGGCGGGAAGCTGTTCGGCCACGGCGGCCCGCAGCCGGGCCGGGTTGTCGTCGGTGCGCCAGACTACGGCGCCGACCAGGCTGACCCCGCCTGCGCGCGGCACAACGCACACCGCCGCGTCCTGCACCTCGGGCCGGCCGCGCAGCGCGGCCTCGATCTCACCGATCTCGATCCGGTAGCCGCGAATCTTCACCTGGGTGTCGGCGCGGCCCACGTAGGCGTACCCGCCGTGGGGCAGCTGCCGCACCAGATCACCGGTGCGGTACATGCGTTGGCCGGGCCGAAACGGGTCGGCGACGAAGCGTTCGGCCGTCATGCCCGCCCTGCCCAGGTAGCCGCGAGTCAGTTGTGCACCGGATAGATAAAGCTCCCCGACCACACCGGTGGGCACTTTGCGCAGCGCCGAATCCAGCACGTAACCGGCTGTTCCGGCGTTCGGCGTCCCGATCGTGGGAGCCGCGTACCGTCTGACTGGGGCTACCACCGCTTCGACCGTCGTCTCGGTGGGCCCGTAGCAGTTGTAGACCGCGGTCGATGACAATGTACCCAGCCGTTCCCACAGTGCGGCGTCGATGGCCTCGCCCCCCAGGGCCAGCACCGTCAGCGGGTGATCCGCCAATCCGGCGGCGTCGAGCTGGACGAACATCGTTGGGGTGGTATCGATCATGTCGACGCCATGAGCGATGATGCCGTTCACCAGCTGCTCGGTGTCGCGCATTTCCTCGGCGTTGAACAGGTGCAGACTGTGCCCGTCGAGCAGTCCCACCATGGGCTGCCAGGATGCGTCGAAACCGAACGACCAGGCGTGCGCGACACGCAGTGGCCGGCCCAGCCGCGCCGCGGCGTCGCGGTAGACACGGTCGCGGTGGTCGGCGAAATAGCTGAGCAGCGCGGCGTGGGTGCCGATCACACCTTTGGGTTCGCCGGTCGAGCCGGAGGTGAAGATCACATACGCGGCCTGATCGGCGTGACGGGCGACGTCCGGCAGCGATGCGGCACCCTCAACCGGGTCGTCGATGACCAGGGTGCGCCACTGCCCGGCCGGCGGCGAGTAGCCGTGCTCGGTGATGACGACGGTCGGATGGGCCTGGTGCAGCATGGATTCGATGCGGGGCGCCGGCATCGTGATATCGATCGGGAGGTAGGCGCCGCCGGCGGCGAACACCGCCAAGATGGCGGCGACAGTGCGCGCTGAGCGCGGCAGCGCCAGCGCCACCACCGTTTCCGGCCCGACGCCGTAGCCGGCCAGCACCGAGGCCAGCCTGCACGCCTGCGCATGCAGTTCGGCGTAGGTGTAGCGCTCATCGCTGCTGGTGGTCAGCGCCACGGCATCGGGCGTCGCCTCGGCCTGCCGCTCAAACACCTCCCACACAGTGACCTCCGGAACCGGGACCACCGGCATAGCAGCGGATTCGGCGCGCTCTGCCGCGGTGCTGACGTCAAGTGCCCTCGGTCCGGCGTCGCCGATATCGGGGAGTTGACGCAGCAGCCCGGTGAGTCGCTCACAAATGTCGGCCGGCGACAGGTGAGGCAGCGCCTCGCGGATCATCTCGACCAGTACCACCAGCGCATCGTCGATCAGGTGTGACACCACGGTCAGCGGGTAGTGGGTCAGGCTTTCCATCTCGATCGGGTGAAAGCTGGCGCCGTCGGGCGCGGTCACGGTGCGGATGGCGTCGCCGATGGGCGCGTTCTCGAAGACGAACAGCGTGTCGAACATCGGCCCGTGGCCATGCTCGCGCTGCAGCTGCGACAGGCTGAGATAGCCGATGTCACGCATCGCCGAGGATTGCCGCTGCAGTTGCACGCATTGCTCGAGCACCGAGACGCTGTCGCTGATCTGGTGTATCACCGGCACGGTGTTGATGAACAGCCCCACCATGGTCTCGATGCCTGCAAGCTGTTCGGGACGGCCGGAGACGACCGTCCCGAACACCACGTCTCGGCGGTCGGCGAGCCGGCCGAGCAGCACCGACCAGGCGAACAGCACCGCGGTGTTGAGGGTGAAACCGTTGGTAGCGGCCCACTGCCGCAGCCGTGCGGTGTCAGCGGCCGACATCAGCATCTGTGCGGTCTGCGGGACCCCCGGGCCCGCCGCGGCACTCGGCTCGGCCAGCATCAGCGGACCGGACGCCCCCTTAAGGTATTCAACCCATCTCGCGATGGCCGTGGCGTTGTCCTGTTTGGCAAGCCAGACGATGTAGTCGCGGTACAGCGGTGCCGGCGCCAATCCGTCCAGCGATCCCCCGGCGCGGTATACGCTCAGCATCTCGGTGAAGAACACCGCCAGCGCCCACCCGTCCACCAGAATGTGGTGGACGGTCAGGATCATTCGCCGCCGGGTCTGCCCGGGCACCGTCAGCAGCACGACGCGCAGCGCCGGGCCTCGGCTCAAGTCGAATGGCAGCCGCCGCTGCGACCGTGCGATCGCCTCGAATTCCTCGGGAGCGGCGATCCTTTCGGACCAGGGCAGTTCGGCGTGCGTCGGCACGACCTGCACGGGCTTGGGCACATCACGGTCCCAGAACGCGGCGCGCAGGTTCGGGTGGCGGTCCAGCAGGGCTTGAGCGCTGCGGCGCAGCAGAGGCACGTCGAGGGGGCCGTCGATGTCGACGATGAACTGCATGGTGTAGAGGTCGACGTCGTCGTCGGCCAGCCGGTGCAGCGCGAACAGTCCCTCCTGTAGAGGACTCAGCGCAAGGACATCTTCGATCTGTGCGGTCACGACTGTTGCTGCCAGGATGCGGTGAGCGATGCCAGGGCGTCGGCGTCCAGGCCCGACGCGCTCATCGGCGTGTAGCCCTGCTCCGCCGGCACGTGCGTCGGCTGTGATGTGGTGTCCGCGGCCCGATCGACCGCGGCGGCCAGCTCACCAATCGTCATGTGTTCGAACACCATGGCGGGGGTGAAGACCCGGCCCTGTGCGCCGGCCTGTGCGGACCATTTGATGGAGATGATGCTGTCCCCGCCGAGGGCGAAGAAGTTGTCGTCGCGGTCGACGTCGGTGATCTCCAGCAGTTCCTCCAGCAGGCGGATCAGGATCCGTTCGGTTTCAACCGAACCCGCGGCGGCCCGTTGCGGCGATCCAGCGGCGGGCGGCGTGGGCGGGGCCAGCAGCGCAGCCAACTGATCCTCGGGGAGCACCGCCAGTTCGGCAACCGGGCGGTCCGGGGTTTCGGCGAACCCATCGAGCACGGCGCGTAGCGCGTCGGCGATCAGCCCCACGGTGGCCGCCTCATACAGGTCGGCGTTGGCGACGACCCGCACCTCCAGTTCTCCAGTCGCGGTCACATTCATGCCAATGTCGAGGTCCAGCAGCGCGATATCAAAATCGATCGGACGCGGCACCACGGTGGTTTCGCCCGTTCCGGTGAGGTCGCGCGGTTGCAGCCCCCAGTCCGGGCCCCGGAAGTGAACCATGTGCTGGAACAACGGGTTTCGAGACAACGACCGCGGGGGGTTGATCGCCTCGACCAGACGCTCAATGGGCAGCTCCTGGTGGGCCACCGCGTCGAGCACCGTGTCGCGGCCGCGACGCAGCACCGTGCGCAGGCTCGGGGTGCCGGTCAGATCGTTGCGTAGCACCACCACATTGGCGAACAGTCCCACCAGGTTCGCGGTGGCGGCGTCGACACGGGAGGCGACCGTGCTGCCCACCGCCAGCTCGGTACCCGCCCCGAGTTTGTGCAGCAGCACCGCGACCGCGGCCTGATACACCATGAACTCGGAGGCGCCGGTGTCCTCGGCGAGCTGAACCAGGCTGGTGCGCCGGTCCGCGGCGACCGTGAAATGCACGCTGCGGCCCCGCTTTCCGATGACCGCCGGACGTGGGTGATCGTTGGCGACGCAGGTTTCGTCGGGCAGGCCGGCCAGGGCGGCACGCCAATGCGCGACCTGAGCCTGGCCCCAGATGCCGGCAGCGTCGAAGGCGCTGCGCTGCCACAGCGCGTAGTCGGCGAACTGGATGGGCAATGCCGCCCACCGCGACGCGCACCCGTCACGCCGGGCCCGGTATGCGCTGACCAGGTCGTCGAAGATGACACCCAACGAGGTGTGGTCGCTGACGATGTGGTGGACGTTCAGGAACAGCACATGGGCGGTCGAGTCGATGACCAGCAAGGTAGCGCGGAGCAGCGGTGCAGACTCCGGCACCATGATCTCCCGGCGCAGCCGGTCCATCGCGTCGTCGACCATGTCGGCACTGACCGCCTCGACGGCCAGCTCAATTGTCAGCTCCGGCACGACGACTTGATAGGGAACCCCGGCGTGTTCGATGAATCGGGTCCGCAGCGCCTCGTGCCGGGCGACGACGTCGTTGAGTGCCGCGGTCAGCAGCGCGGTGTCCAGCGGACCGTCGAAACGCAGTGCCAGCGGCAGATTGAAGCCGTCGTGCGGGCCTTCGAGCCGGTACTGGAACCACGCGGCCAGCTGCGAGCAGGACAGCGGCAGCCGGTCCGGGCGGGCAGACGCGACAAGGCCGGGGCGTTGCGGTTCGGCTGACTGCGGCGCAGTGTCGTCGAAGGGTTCTTCGGCATCCATCTCGTCGAGGTCGACGTCGAACTCGTCGCGGAACCGGTCGACCAGTGCGGCCGCCAGTCCGGCCGGTGTCGGGGTGTCGAACACCGCACGCACGGCCAGGTCGACGCCGAACTCCGCTCGAAGCTGCGCTACCAGCCGCGCCGCCAACAGCGAGTGGCCACCTAGCTCGAAGAACGAGTCGTCGGCGCCGACGCGGTCTTCGCCGAACAGTTGGGCGAAGATGTCACACATCCGCCGCTCGGTCGCGGTTGTCGGCGCACGGTAGCCACCGGCCGCGATCCGCGTCGTCGCGGGCAACGCCCGTTTGTCGAGCTTGCCTGCTGGGGTCAGCGGAATCGCGTCGAGTACCGCAAACGCGTTGGGCACCATGTAGTCCGGCAGCACTGACGCGGCATGCGCCCGGATCTCGTCGAGATCCAGTTCGGCGTCGGGCAGCAGGTAAGCCGCCAGCATCGGCCCGGTATCGGTGTCTTCGGCGACAACCAGACATTGCCGCACCGCCGGATGTGTGGTGATCGCCGCCTCGACCTCCCCGAGTTCGATCCTGAATCCGCGGACCTTGACCTGCTCATCGGCCCGGCCGACGAACTCCAGCTGCCCAGACAGGTCGCGGCGCACCAGATCTCCGGAACGGAACATCCGCATGCCCGGGTTGAACGGGTCGGCGACGAATCGCTCCGCGGTCATCGCCGGCCGCCCGAGGTATCCACGCGCCAGCTGAACACCGCCGAGATACAGTTCGCCGGCCACCTCGGCGGGCACCGGCTGCAGCTGGTCGTCCAACACGTAGGCGTAGACGTTGCGGTTGGGCACGCCGATGGGCACCACGCGGGAACCGCAGGAGCCCGAAACCGGCAAGTGGGTGGCACACACCACGGCTTCGGTGGGGCCGTAGTGATTGCGCAGTTCGGCGTCGAAGTGGCCGGTGAACCGGTCGGCCACCTCGCCGGGCAACGCTTCACCACCCACCGGCACGTGACGCAGCTGGCGCCACTGGGGCGCCGGCGGCAGGTCGAGCACAGCGCGCAGCGCCGAGGGCACCAGCTGTACGATGGTGACTCGGTGCCGGTCGATCAAGTCGGTGAGATAGCCGAAATCGCCTGCGCCACTGGGCTTGGGCACCACCAGCGTGGCCCCCAGCGACAAGGTCAGCAGCATCTCCGCCACCGACGCGTCGAAGCTCACCGACGCCGACTGCAGCAGCCGGTCCTCGGCGGTCATGCTCCACTGCGCGCCGAATCCCGCTAGGTGCTCAGCGATCGCGTGATGCGTGACCGCCACGCCTTTGGGCCGACCGGTGGAGCCGGAGGTATAGATGACGTAGGCCAGGTTGTCCGGACGCAGCGGCCGAATCCGGTCGGCATCGCTGACGGGGTCCTCCGGCAGCGCGGCGGCGGCCTGCTCGGCTGCCTCGAAGTCCGCTGCGCCGATGACGATGCGCGGGCCGCTGTCGGCGATCAGGTAGTCGATCCGCTCGGCCGGGTAGCCGGGGTCGATCGGCAGGTATGCCGCACCGGCTTTGAACACGGCGAGCATCGCGACGACGAATTCCACCGAGCCGGCCATCCGCAGGCCGACCACGTCCTCGGTGCCGATCCCCTGCCCGATCAGCCAGCGCGCCAAACGGTTCGCCCTGGCGTTCAGGTTGCGGTAGCTCAATTCCGCGTCATCGGAGACCACCGCGGTCGCCTCGGGAGTGGTGGCGGCCGAGTCGAGCAGCGCGACCACCGTGGTGGCGGGGGCGGCGACCAGCTCGCCGTGTGATTGCGTCAGCAGGCGGGCCCGCTCCTCGGCACCGAACAGGTCCAGGTCGGTTAGCCGATGCCCAGGCTCGCTCAGCGCGCTCTCCAGCAGACGAAGGTAGTGGGCGAGCATCTGGTCGACGAGTGAGGCACTGAGAACGTCGGTGTGGTACTCGAATTCGATGAGCTCAGCATCAGGTACTACTGCCAGAGACAGCGGAACCTGCGCACTGTCGGCACCCAGCTCGAGCTGGGTTGCCGCGATGTCGTTTAGCGTCAACCCGCTGGCGTCCTTGCGCATGCTGAAGCCGAGCCGGACCAAATCGCTGCCGTCCCGTCCGCCGTACCGGGACGGATTTGCTTCGCGGACAACCCGATCGATGCCCACCGACTGGTGAGCGAAGCCGTCGAGGCAGGTTTCGCGCACCTCGTCGACCAGCGAGGTGAAGGTGCGGTGTCCCGTGGGGGCGAGCCGCAGTAGCAGCGTGTTGCCGAAGTATCCGAGAGCGTTCTTGGCGGCGGCATTTCGGACGGTTACCGGCACCGACACCAGCAGATCCGACACACCGCTGTAGCGGCGCATCAGCGTCCCGAACGCCGCGAGCAAGACCATGAATGGTGTTGCGGAACGCTGTCGGGCGAACTCCTCGACCCGGCCGAGCAGCTCAGCGGGCAACGGGTGGGTGCGCCGCCGCGCCCGACGCGATGGGTGCAGGGCGGGTGGGCCAGGCAGCTGCAGCGGTTCGGGCAGTGGTTGCAGTGCGCGTCGCCAGTAGTCAATGGTGGCGTCGGTGGGCTCGACTGGGGCCTGCAGCACCTCCACGGCCACGAACTGCGGTGCCGGCCCGGTTCGCGGTTGGCCGTTGTAGGCCGCGCTGAGCTCGCCGAAGAACACCGCCCAGCAGTCGTCATCCCAGCAGATGTGATGCACGGTAAGCAGTAGGACGAATTCCTTTGCGCCGCAGCGCAGCAGGGTGACCCTTAGCGGCGGGTCCGCGGTCAGGTCGAAGGGCTGGCCGAATTCGCGCTGCGCGACCGTCTCAAGCGGGTCGGTGAGATCTTCTTCATGCCAGGCGATCTCGCCTTCGTCGCGGAACTCCTGATAGGGCTCGCCCGCAGAGTCCACACCGTAGGTCGTCCGCAGGATCGCGTGGCGGCCTACCACCTGGGTGAACGCGTCGCGCAGTCGCTGCGGATCGAGCAGCCCGCTCAACCGATAGGCGACGCAGATGTTCAACGTCGTATCGGCCGCATCCAACGCCTGCACAAACCACATCCGGCGCTGACCCGTCGAAAGGCGGTACCGCTCGCCCGCCCGGAGTGCCGGCAAGTTGTTCTCCGCCGGAGGCGTTCCCAGACCGCTGTTGGCGATGCGCTGTCGGAGCAGTTCCCGACGTCGTTCCTGCAGCGTCTTGGCTTGATCCGTCACCTGCGCGCAACCCCTTCAGTTCGACCGCCAGGGTTATGTTAGCCTTCGCTAAGTCGGCGTACGCGTCTGGGAGGCAAGGGTGCACAAACCGGACCTAGCTACCCATCGGGCGGTGCTGGATATCGACGGGGTGCTCAGTGAGTTCGTGCTGCGGCCGCTGGATCTGGATCGCGACGTTGACCTGATGCATTCCTGGATGAACGATCCAGAGGTCGCCCGGTTCTGGAATAAGCCCTGGTCGAAGGATCAGATCGCGTCCTACCTGCGCGAGCAGCAGGACTGCCCGCACTTAGACCCTTATCTGGGGATGCTGGAGGGGGTCGCGATGAGCTACTGGGAGCTCTACCGCGCCGACCTCGACTCGCTGGCCCAGCATTACCCAGCCCGTGACCACGACGCCGGGGTGCACATGCTTTTGGGGCCGGCCGAAAGCCGCGGGCAGGGGCTAGCCGTGGCGCTGTTACGGGCCGTCTCGGACTTTCAGCTCGAGATGGACCCGCGCGCGACCCGGGTGGTCGGCGAACCCGACCTGGAAAACATCCGCTGCATCCGAGTTGCCGAACGCGCCGGATTCCGGCACGTCACCGACCTCGACCTGCCGCACAAGCGGGCCGCGCTGCTGATCCGCGACCGCGAGCCGGAAGGTGAGGGCAGATGACGCGCACATTAGGCTGGGTTCGCCAGTTTCACCGACCGGAGTCACCCGAAAACCCGCTGCTACTGGTCTTTCCGCATGCCGGTTCCGGCGCATCCGCCTATCGCGAGTTCTCCAAGCGGCTCAGTACCCGGTTCAACGTGCTGGTGTTGCAGTACCCGGGGCGCCAGGATCGGGCGGCTGAGGCACCGTTGGACTCCCTGGCCGCGATGGCCGCCGGCGCGTTCGACGACTTCAACGCCTCGGAACACCGCCGCAGCGGCCCGATTACGGCCTTCGGTCACAGTATGGGCGCGCTGGTGGCGTTCGAGTTCGTCCGGGTCGCCGAAGCCATCGGGATCGAGGTGGGGGCACTGACCGCGTCTGCGGCCGTCGCCCCCTGCCAGGTGGCGGCCAAACCACTGCATCCCAGCTCCGACGAGGACATCCTCAGCCACCTGGCCACCCTGGAGGGCACCGACGCCGACGTCTTCGCGCACCGGGAGTTGATGCGGCTGACGTTGCCGGTCATCAAGGCCGATTACCGCGCGTTCGACGCCTACACCTGTTCAGACGCCGTCAAGATCGCCGCCCCGATCCACGCCATGGGCGGCGACCAGGATCCATTTGTCACCTTGGGTGATCTCTACGGCTGGGGCAAGCACTCCGAGAGCCTCAACGTCACCGTGTTCGACGGCGGGCACTTCTACCTCAACCAGCACCTCGACGCAGTCGCCGAATTGATGAGTAAGTGACGGATCCGGTCGTCATCTCCGGAATGGCGGTCGAGGCGCCCGGCGGCATCGCCAGCCCCGCCCAGTTGTGGGCAGCGCTGACCGAATCCCGGGAACTGCTCAGCGCATTACCCCGCGACCGCGGATGGCCAATCGACGAGTTGCTGTCGGCGCCCCAGCTCGACGGATGGGGGCAGGTCTGCGACGTCGGCGGATTCCTGGACGACTCAGCCCAATTCGATCCGGCGCTCTTCGGCATCACCCACCGCGAGGCGCTCGTGCTCAACCCCCAGCAGCGGGTGGCGATGCGCCTCGCGTGGCGGGTGCTGGAGAACTCCGGGATCAACCCCGGCACGGTTGCCGGCGCTGAGGCCGGCTGTTTCGTCGGAATGTCGCCGATGGAGTATGGCCCACGCGCCGCCACGGCCGACGCCTACAGCGGGCACCGGATCGCCAGCCTAGGACAATTGGGGGCAGCCGGGCGAATCTCGCACAGCCTGGGCCTGATCGGGCCGTCCATGTGCGTCGATTCGGCGTGCGCGTCCTCGCTTACCGCGCTGCAACTGGCGGCCAACGCCGTGCGCAACGACGAGTGCGACTGGGCGTTGGCAGGCGGTGCATGCGTCATGGGTTCTCCTGCCGCGTTCTTCGAGTTCGCCCGGCTCAACGCGCTATCCGACGACGGG
This sequence comes from Mycobacterium sp. NGS11, assembly GCF_059813315.1. Classification (NCBI taxonomy): domain Bacteria; kingdom Bacillati; phylum Actinomycetota; class Actinomycetes; order Mycobacteriales; family Mycobacteriaceae; genus Mycobacterium; species Mycobacterium sp. NGS11. Next base: position 169 of record NZ_JCALEJ010000020.1, on the reverse strand, counting down.
CATTGCCGCGCCTACGCCGACGATGCGTCGGGCACGGTCTGGGGTGAGGGCGCAGGCATGGTTCTGGTCGAACACGAGACCCGCGCCCGGCAATTGGGGCATCCGATCTACGGGCGCATCCTGGCGGCGCGCACCAACCACAACGGCAAAGGCAAGCCGCTGTTGGTTC